>NZ_SFBO01000075.1:0-21399 GCF_007095705.1 Microcystis sp. Msp_OC_L_20101000_S702 | reverse complement strand
CTTGTCCATTAAGAAATGTTACAAATTACATGGGTACATTAAGAAAAGTTAAGGGGCGTATCCATTGATGGATAAGGGTTTTCGGCTATTATAGTATATATGTATGGGGGAAGTTCAGTAATACTATTGACTGATAACTTACCCACTGATAACTGATAACTGATAACTGATAACTGATGCAAGGCTGACGGCTAATATTGATATCGATCGCGATTTAGGACTAGGGTGGCATTTTTAGCGACAAAATCAATAATTTTTTTGGCCACATCCACACCAGTGGCCGCTTCTATTCCCTCCAAACCGGGAGAGGAATTGACCTCGATAACCACAGGCCCGTGATTAGACCGTAATAAGTCCACACCGGCAACCCGTAAACCCATAGCTTTAGTGGCCCGTATAGCCGTACTGCGTTCCTCTGGGGTTAATTTTATCTTTTCTGCTTTGCCACCGCGGTGAAGATTAGAACGAAAATCGCCCTCGGCCCCCTGTCGCTTCATCGAGGCTACCACTTTTCCATCGATGACAAAACAGCGCAGATCTGCCCCACTGGCCTCTTTAATATACTCTTGTACTAGAATATTAGCCTCTAATTGCCGAAAAGCTTCAATAACTGACTTGGCTGCTTGATCGGTTTCCGCTAAGACTACCCCAATACCTTGGGTTCCTTCTAATAATTTAATCACTAGAGGGGTGCCGCCGACGGTTTCGATTAAACCATCGATATCTTGAGTTGCGTGAGCAATTCCCGTCACCGGTAAACCTATCCCTTCCCTAGCCAGGATTTGCAGACAACGCAATTTATCCCGCGACCGAGAAATTGCTTGCGAGTCGTTGGCAGTAAAAACATTCATCACCTCGAATTGTCGGACGACTGCGGTTCCATAGAAGGTTTTTGAGGCGGCAATACGGGGAATAATTGCATCGAAACTCTCTAAGGGTTTACCGTTATAGACAACCGTGGGTTTATGGGAGGTGATGTTCATGTAACAGCGCAAATAATTGATCACTCGTACCTCATGGCCTTGGGCTTCTCCCGCCTCTTTCAGTCGCTTGGTCGAATAAAGAGAAGTATCTTGCGATAAAATAGCGATTTTCATAAATTTTCGCTTAAATATTGCTTTTAAAACTGAATAGCCCCTTATTCCCCCATATTGGCTTGTTTGGCCGGCAACTCATAAAATTTCTGCTCTCGATCGAAGTCCATCGATTATTATGGCGCTGACAGTTCCCTTTGAACAGTTAGATTAAATGAAAAGTAAAAAAGAGCAAGCTTAAAACTAGATTTGTTTTTGTCGTCAGGCTCAGTTTAAGTAGCTGGTTATAATTAAATTAAAAATGGATTTGAGGTTCGATCCCCCCTGCCCCTTGATAAGGGGGTGCCGATAGGCGGGGGGATCTGAAAACTTTTAACACCTACCTACTTAAGTTATAGTTTTAAGTATTTAATTGACTAACAAAGACTAGAGAAGGAGCAAAGGGAAAAAATGTCAATTAATCAATACAATTTTGTTACGGTTTTGCTACTAGGCATGAGCGATCGGTTAGAATGATAAGGTGATCAACGATAATAATTATGACTTTACTAGCGAAATCTTTAGAGGAACTGACTGACTGAGTAAAAGACCAGGGACAACCTGCTTATCGGGGGAAACAATTACACCAATGGCTATACGAAAAAGGGGTACATTCTTTGGCGGATATTTCCGTATTCCCCCAAGAATGGCGCAGCAAGCTGGCGGATTATCCTATCGGTCGTTCCCTTATACATTATCGTAGTGTAGCACCCGATCGCACTCGTAAATATCTGCTAAAACTGGCCGATGGTTTAATCTATCGAAGCGGTGGGAATTCCCAGTGAAACTAATCAATAGAACTCTTGCCAGATAAGGGTCTAGTCGATTTATGCCAACCCATCGAACCATACCAAGTAACAAAGAACCCCATTTATGAATCAAACCCAAACCTCAAATCTTTCCATCTCTATAGCTGAAACACTTCATGTGGGAAGACCTAATATCGGCAGCTATCAGCGTTTTTTGAGTCTGGTTGAAGACATTTTTGAAAGGCGATGGTTTTCTAACAATGGTAAACTCGTCAATGAACTAGAATTCCTTCTGAGTGAATACTTGGAGGTCAAGCATTGTATTTTGGTTTGTAATGGGACAATGGGACTGCAATTAGCTACTAAAGCCCTTGAATTAACAGGAGAAGTAATTGTTCCTGCTTTTACCTTTATCGCAACTGTTCATGCCTTACAATGGATGGGACTTAAACCAATTTTTGTGGATGTTGATCCTCTAACTCATACCCTTGATCCAGATAAAATTATCTCGCTGATTAATGAAAATACTTCGGGTATTATTGGGGTTCATCTTTGGGGTAATCCTTGTGCTACGGAAAAAATTGAATCAATTGCCAAAATTTACGATCTTAAAGTCATATATGATGCAGCACACGCATTTTCATGCCGTCATCAAACCAAAATGATTGGTAACTTTGGAGATTGTGAGGTATTTAGCTTTCATGCAACTAAGTTCTTTCAAACGTTTGAAGGAGGTGCAATTACCACTAATAATGATCAATTAGCTCAAAAAATTCGGTTGATGAAAAATTTTGGCTTTCAGGGGCTAGATAATGTCATTGAATTGGGTATTAACGGAAAAATGACTGAAATTCAAGCAGCAATGGGATTAGCTTGTTTTGAAAGTTTAGAGGAAATAGTAAAGATTAATCGTCGTAACTATGAATACTACAGGCAACATCTTGAGGAAATAACTGGAATTCGGTTTTTTAATTATGACAAAATTGCACAAACTAACTTTCAATATATTATTGCTGTAGTTGATGCAAAAACAGCGGGGTTAACCCGTGATGAATTAGTGCAAATACTACAGGATTGCAATATTCGTGCGCGTCGTTACTTCTATCCAGGATGTCATCGCTCCGCTCCCTATAGAACCCTTTATCCAGAACAAATTACGAACCTTCCTAACACAGACTTTCTCTGTGAGAGAGTAATGGTTTTACCGACTGGACAATCCGTATCAGTAAGGGATATTGATGTCATTTGTCAAATCATCAAACAGTCTTTACAAAATTAACTTACTATGAAAGATATTGCAGTTATTATTCCTTTGTATAACGGTGAAAAGTGGATTCTCTCCACTCTTGAGTCTGTTGTGAGACAAACTTGCGTTCCCTCGGAAATTATAGTGGTTGATAATAATTCCACTGATTCCTCTGTTGAAATTGTGAAATCTTTCCCCAATATTCAATTAGTGCATAATCCTATTGCTGGTCCTAATTTTACTCGCCAATGTGGATTTAAAGCGAGTCATGCTTCATTTATTGCTTATTTAGATCAAGATGATATTTGGCATCCAGAGCATTTAAACTTTCTTACTCATCTACTTGAACAAAATCATGATTATCCTGCGGTAGTAGCTTCTTCTTTCTCCTTTAGTTCTAGTAAATATCTTCGTTTTCCGCAACCAAGTCTTAAAACATTTACTTACAATCCTTGGCACATTTTCCCTACGAGTCAGATTTCAACTCCGTCCAGTTTAATGATTCGTCGAACGGCATTAGAATCAATAGGAGGCTGGCCGACTCAATTCGATTTTTGCGGTGATATTTATACTTGGCTAAGATTGAGTATTCACCATCCTTTTCTCAAAGTGAAAGGTATTACAGTGGGTTATCGACGACACAATAGTTCTCAAAGTTCGATGGCTCTTTATCAAAATACACAGAATTGTTTTCACTCTTTTTTCTCTGCTTTAAAAGATGCTTATACCTACTACTATGCTATCGGCAATCAAGATACTTTATCCTTAGAAAGACGTTTATTAGCCCTTTCAGAAATGGTCAATATTTTGGAAAATGTTATTATATTTGAAGCTTTAAAATTAAAGCAATCTATTCTTATTTTTGAAGAATACCTATGTGAAGAAACGGAAGGATTTATCGGGTCAATGTGTGGACTGCTCCTCTGGTTTTTATATAGCCATTTTGTTAATCAACCTAATCTATTGAGTTACTTACTTGAATCTTGGCCTCAAGATGCACCGAAAACTCGTCGAGCATTTCGCTCAAGAATTGCATCGAGTCGTCTGCTAGTTAATGGTTTGTTGTCTCAACCTTTAAATAGACAATTTTGGCAACTTTTTCTACAATTCTCAGACAAAATATTTAACAAACTTCCCTTGTACCGTCAGTAGTGTATTAATCGCAAATTATCTATGAGTATTAGTCACAAAATCTATAATAAGGGTATGTCTTATCTGAAAATTTTTCCCTATCGTTTTTTACGTTGGCTAGATCAGATTAACAAATCTTTGCTATCACAAAATGTTCCTCCTCAATCAATTCTCAATCAATTGAAGCAGCTCGGTTGTGATTCAACTGCTCACATGAATCGAGATTTACTGACTCACTTTCAAGGAACCTATCAACTCCTCAAAAAATGGGGCAATCAAGAAGCGGTTTGTTTAGCTGGTTTATGTCATGCACTTTACGGAACACAAACCTTTCCCGTTGCTTTAGTTTCTTTTTCAAAAAGACAAGAAATAGCGGCTTTAATTGGGGAAGAAGCAGAAAAACTAGCTTATTATTATTCGATAATTACTCGACAACATTTCACAGAAAACCTCAAAAAAAATACCAATAATTTAGCTATTAAATCTCGTTTAGATGGATCCATTATTCCAATTCAGGAGTCAGAATTTATACAATTATTAGAAATTTTTCTGGCAGACCATTTAGAACAGATATTCTCTATAAACTACCGTTATCGCTATCAATATCAATCTTTTTTTCTAGAAGCAAAGCCTTATCTGAGCCAGCTAGGATTTAAAGAGTTTCTCTTAGCTTACAATTGCAAATAAGCATAAGTTTTGTTTAAGTGGGGCATCTTTTGTCCCAGATACTCTATATTAAGAAACTGACAAAGACGTTCCATGCTATCTGCTTCAGATATATTCAAAATTAGCAAATCCGTTGCTCGATACTTAAAATAACTGATGATACTTTCATTGTGCATCTCATAGTGTTTCTTATAAATTTCAGGATCATATAAGGTAGATTCATCAATTCCGTAAATCAGTTGGTGCGATCACCAAAACCATCCTTTATACACATAGGAAAAATTTTTCAAATCTTCGGGGGTAGGTAAGCGATTTTTTCCGAGTATATTGGTATGAAACCTGATCAGGTTTCATACCATTCTTCAGAATTATTTCTCACCGTCAGAATAAACTTAGACTTCGGAAATGCTTCATCTAAAGCTTGATAAGTATCAGGTAAACTAGGCTCTACCGAATCTGTCATGCAAAACTATTAACAACTCATGCTTGTAAAGCTTGTACAGCAAGGCTTTGAGTTTTTGTTAGATTGATATTTATCAACTTTAGAGCATTGCTGGACAGAGAGGGAGCTTGGGGAATTTTCTACAGTGTAAGTTCGGAAGAACCGTAAACTAAAAGGTATATCTTGAAAAGCGTCAGCAGATTTGCAATAACGAATAATGCGGCAAAAATCTCTTTTACCCCAATCTTCCAGTAATCGCTCTGCTCTTGACTGTTTTCCTAGTTTAAACCCCAAAGAAACTACGGCTCTTGCCATGGACGTTGTTCCTGTTTTATTACGACCAATACAGAAGACCTTATAGTATTGATGAGTTATATTGGGAAAGTTTAATAAGAAGGACATAGAGATTATTCTGGAGATGAGTTAATTACTGTTTAATTTTAGCAGGAATACCAGAGACAACAGTTTGAGAGGAAACATTTTTCAAGACCACTGCACCAGCTTCTACCACTACATCAGAGCCAATCTGAACATCTTCTATAATCGTTGCACCCATATCAATAATCGTGCCTTCTTTGACTGTGATATGACCGGCTAGTTTAGCACCTGCTCGAATGATTACATAGTCTTCTAGCACCGTATCATGACCCAAAATGACTCCTAGGCCCACAAAACATCCTTTTCCAATGATGACACTAGAAGCTATAATAACCCCTGCTGAAATCACTGACCCCAATCCAATTTTTGCCGTAGGAGAAATGAGCGCATGAGGATGAATTAAGCAGGTAAATTGAATGCCAAAATTGTTTTGAATGGGTTGACAAAATTCCCTGGCTTTTTTTCCGATTAACCCACAAAAATAAGTTTCATTAGCTTGAGGAGAAAAAGCATCCCAAGATTCAACTAACACAGACGAATAGACTGAACTGAGTTGAACCCTAGAAGGCTGCTGACAAACTATTTTTTTTAAGTGATGACCTTGAACTGAAATAATATCCAGTAGCTCATTCGTATGGTCATCCCACTCTAAAATAATACAGTTTTTCATGACGATAAATCTTTATAAAGACTAACAAACGCTGATAATCTTCCTGAAACTGTCTCTAGATCTAGAACTTTATGAGGGTCAATATCTTCTACTCCATGTAAGGTAGAACCATCATAGATAACGATATCTCCTGGAGAAATATAATCATCAAGAATAATCCGTTTTCCTTGTTCTTCAATAAAGCCACCTCCCTGTTCAAAGTCCTCTCCTTTTTGGCTCAAAATTGCGAATACTTGATAATAATTAAGATTAGCTGACTCAGAAACTGTTGATTGTGTTCTATCTCGATGGGTTTGAATAAAGCCACCCCCGACAGGATATTGATGAATTCTGGCCGCAGTCCAAAGACCATCTTCAATGGTATCACTGGCAAAATTAATGGGTTTTCCGATGAGTTTATTCCTGACTATGACTAATGCCCTAAAAACATCGTGCATTTCGTAAATATCTTCTTGCCATAGGGGATTAAAAAAGACTCGCAAAAGTCTTCCATAAGAACCTAAATGGTGTTTTCCTCTTGCACAACCAACTGCCAATTTTTGAAAGTTGGTCTGAACATCTTGAGGGGATTCTCCAACAGTAGGATGGTCTTTTGCTCTAGAAAATTTTTGACTTAAAGCAAGTTTTGACTGCTTGACTTTGGTGGGTTCAAGAAGTCCTCGAATACAAACAAATTTACTAGAAGATAAAGATGAGAGAAGGGAGTCTAGGGGAAGATTGTCAAAATTATGACAGAGAAATAAATTATCATTAAACTGTTTTGAGTGAGTTAAGAGTGCTGTCATTGTTCAATCGTTGGATAGAAATTAGTTTTTTTGATTATGGCTGGAATGCCAGCAACTAGCGTATTCATGGGAACATCTTGAATAACCACAGCACCAGCAGCAACAATCGAATAATCATTTACTACTATACCATCTAAGATAACCGAACCAATACCTAAAATCACACCAGTTTTAATCCATGTACCATGCCCGACAATGGTTCCAGGGGCTAAGGAAGCAAAACGCTCAATTTTAGTGCCAAAACCAATCTTAACTCCCTTATTAATAAAAGTATGCTCTTTGATCTGAACGCCAGAAGAAATGATGGCTCCCGCCTGTATAATCGCACCTGATAAAATGTGAACATCGGCTGCAATGCTCGCCCTGGGATGAATTAGAGGAGTAAAATTAAAATTAAAGACTTTGGTTAAATATTGCACCAGTTTTAACATCTTAAACCCTGTAAATCCAATAATATATTCTTCATCTTCCTGTGGTCTAAAATCTGCTAACGATTGAACTGAGACAGGATAAAATTGATTAACAGCATGAGGATTATAGTGGGCATCTTGAAATCTTTCTAAACGTTGTCTAAGAGAAGGAAGATAGTTTGGGCGAGATTCAGGGATATTTTGCACAATTTTAGTTAAAACACCGCCGTTAAAGTGAATAATTTCAACTAAATCACCCAAAATATGACTATGGCCTATCATCACATACTTGTCACTATCCATATCTATTGATCATTCATTTTGAGCATTTGAAGTTAGTTTAAAAAGTTCTTCGGTTTGTGTTATGCAATGTACGGGGGTTATAAGGGATGGAACCCTTATAGAGAAAGATGTTTGGCGATTTTTGTCAATTGTTTTTGATCTAGAGCGAACTAATCAATTAAATCTCTTGCCAGATAAGGATTTAAAGGATTTAGTCGATTTACGCCATCCTATCGAACCATAACAAGTAACGAAGAGCCGTTTAAAAGTTTAAAAGGGAGCATCTCATTTATGCAAGTGAGTAATTATATTTATCCCTACAACTGGTTTCTAGCAAGGCTTTCAAAATAGCTTGACATAAAAACCCGATTTAGGGGTTACAAAGGTGAGATGCTCCCAGTTTAAAATATGGAAGTCTATTTTTCAACTTAGGAATTCTGCATCAAGGAAAACCACCTATTGGATTATTAAACCTGAACTTCCCCCATACATTCAAACTATCAAACCTCGAAACCTTTGTGAAATGGGAAGTTTGGCCTTTAGGTCTTCTCGGTGTAGCCAGGGAAACTGTCATATTTCTTTATTGTCTAAATCCCCTGTCGGCGGCACTCGATCAGTTAGAACTGGAGTTTAGAATAAATTTTCCCAAAATCAACCCTAACCAGTTCAGGCTCAATACCTTAAAAATCTTACACCAAAAGGAATACAGACTTCTTGAGCGAGTATTTCTGTGACCGCATGGCGACTTTTCGCACTTGTTTGCAGAACATCATGAGTTGACCAAACCTCCCCAAAAGTCTTTCAAGATTCCCCAATCAGTACAGAAGCCTTGCGAAAACTTTCCAGGGAAATAGCTATAACCTAGTTTTTGCAAGGGTTGCAAGGGATTCGATCAAACCCACCCCTTGAGATCGACCTAGTAGTGGCATGACAGAATTAGTCTAAACTCCAGTTAGAATGATAAGGTGATCAACGATAATAATTATGACTTTACTGGCGAAATCTTTAGAGGAACTGACCGACTGGGTAAAAGACCAGGGACAACCCGCTTATCGGGGGAAACAATTACACCAATGGCTATACGAAAAAGGGGTGCATTCTTTGGCGGATATTTCCGTATTCCCCCAAGAATGGCGCAGCAAGCTGGCGGATTATCCTATCGGTCGTTCCCTTATACATTATCGCAGTGTAGCACCCGATCGCACTCGTAAATATCTGCTAAAACTGGCGGATGGTTTAATTATCGAAGCGGTGGGAATTCCTAGTGAAAAAAGATTGACAGTCTGTGTTTCTTCGCAAGTGGGTTGCCCGATGGCCTGTGATTTTTGTGCCACGGGAAAAGGGGGTTTTACTCGTAATTTAAAAGCACATGAAATCGTTGACCAAGTGTTAACAGTACAGGAGGATTTTCAGCAGCGAGTCAGTCATGTGGTATTTATGGGGATGGGGGAACCTTTATTAAATATTCCCGAAGTGGTGACAGCGATTCATTCCCTCAATCAAGATGTGGGGATCGGTCAGCGTTGTTTAACGATTTCTACCGTGGGATTACCCCATAAAATCAAGCAACTAGCCGAACATAATTTACAAGTAACTTTTGCTGTTAGTCTTCATGCTTCTAATCAACAAGTTCGAGCTAAATTAATCCCCAGTGCCGACCATTATCCCCTAACTGATTTGATTCAAGACTGTCAGGAATACGTTCAAATCACGGGACGAAGGGTGACATTTGAATACATTCTTTTAGCGGGAGTAAATGATTTACCCGAACACGCAAGGGAATTAGCCAAACTGGTGAAAGGTTTTCAATCCCACGTCAATCTCATCCCCTATAATCCTATTCAGGAGGTGGATTATCAACGGCCTGATGAAAAAAGAATTAAGGCTTTTAAAACTATTTTAGAACAGGAAAAAGTCGCTGTTACTGTCCGTTATTCGAGAGGTTTAGCGGCCAATGCAGCCTGTGGACAATTGCGATCGAGCGTTATGGTACAATAAACAGGCGTAAATCGGCCATTAACTAGGGTTGGCTGAATAAATCTAAAAACCTTGTTGGGTAAGACGTTTAGACTTTTGGAAAATCAAAAAGTGCCAGCCATTGGAGGGATCGGGGGGAAAATTCAGGGACTTTTTCCCTGAAAATTAGGTAATTTACCAGATGAAAATGGGTACAACCCTACACCCTACACCCTGCACCCCACACCCTGGCCCCACGAGAAACTTTTTGCCGCAAACCCTAACTAGATTGCTAGTCTCCCTGCTAGGCTAAACTAGAGAACTATAACATCAATGTCGGAGCCATTTCGATGCAAAGTCTCTCTAGTGCCAAAGAAAATCGCCTTTTTGTCTATGAAGTCGTCGGTTTGAGTCAAAATGACAATACTGATAACCTAGATTATTCTATCCGTAAGAGTGGCAGTGTCTTTTTAACCGTTCCCTATAGCCGCATGAATCAAGAAATGCGTCGGATTACCCGTTTAGGCGCTCGCATCGTCAGCATTAAACCCTTAAACGCTGCTGCGGCCGAGTAGTTCATAAAATAATTATTGCTAATATCTGTCCCCCGCTCTTGTCCTCATCAGGCCAACCAGGGGGATTTTTAGCATAAACGGGAAAAAGTAACATAAATCTTAATAAAAAGTAAAATGCTGCAAATGTGACAGATTTTAACCAGAGACTTAACCTATCCTATCCAAAAGGATAAAAGCGATGTCTGTGGTTTTTTTAAGATAACTCTCAATTAGGCCTAGGTGTAGTGTACCGATGGTAGGCTAAACTATGGAACGATTATCGTGACTTGAGTTGGGAGTTATATTTAATGTACAGTCCGAGTACACTAGCGGGAAACCGTTTATTTGTTTACGAAGTGGCGGGTCTCAATCAAAACGACAATACTGACAGCTTGGATTATTCAATCCGTCAGAGTGGAAGCGTGTTTTTCACGGTTCCCTACAGTCGCATGAATCAAGAAATGCGTCGGATTACCCGTTTAGGTGGTCGTATCGTCAGCATCAAACCCTTCAATGGGATTGCCCCCGTAGCAACTGTTTCTAGTGCCTCCACACCACAGCCAATCGCTCAATCATCGCCCGTCCCCGAACAGACCAAGAAAAAGGCCATGACTCAAGCGAAAGAAAAAACAGATATCCCCGTCAACATCTACCGTCCGAATCAACCCTTTATCGGCAAATGTATCGAGAATTATGCTCTCGTTGATGAGGGGGGTATCGGCATCGTACAACACGTCACCTTTGACCTTTCTGGGGGCGATTTACGCTATTTAGAAGGCCAAAGTATCGGTATTATCCCCCCGGGTACCGATGCTAATGGCAAACCTCATAAATTGAGACTCTATTCGATCGCCTCCACCCGTCATGGTGATAAATTAGACGATAAAACCGTATCTCTCTGCGTGCGTCAGTTGGAATACCAACACCCAGAAACCAAGGAAACCGTTTATGGGGTTTGTTCCACCCATCTCTGTAATATAGAGGTGGGTGCTGATGTGGCCATCACCGGTCCCGTGGGTAAGGAAATGCTGCTACCGGGTGATGAAGATGCCACTATCATTATGATGGCCACCGGGACGGGAATCGCTCCCTTCCGAGCTTTCCTCTGGCGGATGTTCAAGGAACAACACGAAGATTATAAATTCAAAGGTCTAGCTTGGTTGATTTTCGGAGTTCCCAAAACGGCCAATATTCTCTACCAAGAAGAATTAGAGAAAATAGCGGCGGAATTCCCCGATAACTTCCGTCTCACCTATGCCATCAGCCGGGAACAGCAAAATCCCCAGGGCGGCAGAATGTATATTCAACACCGGGTAGCCGAACACGCTGACGAAATCTGGAATCTACTCCAAAGTCCCAAAACCCACGCTTATATGTGCGGACTGAAAGGGATGGAAGATGGTATCGACGATGCTATCAGTGGTGCTGCTGCTAAAAATGGCGCTGATTGGTCTGTCTATCAGAAACAACTGAAAAAAGAACATCGCTGGCACGTAGAAACCTACTAAACCAGAAAGGTTCTCTGAAAATTTTTGGGGGTGGGCATTGCTCACCCTTTTTGTCTTGGCTTCGGTTAAGATCAGTTTCTTAAAAGGCTTTTAATAAAGATGAAATTCTCTCGACGCTTTTTTCCCGTTTTCCTTGCCCTCTGCTTACTGTTTATTTTGCTGCCCCAGGCCTGGAGTTTTACTAATAGCCAAAAACAAATTCTGGCAGATTTAAAAACAGCCGAGATTATTTATCTGGGAGAAAGGCACGATAGTCAAGCCGATCATCAGGCCCAATTAGCTATTATCGAGTATTTACAGGCTAATAATCCCCAAATAGCGATCGCTTTCGAGATGTTTCAACGTCCTTACCAAATCTATTTGGATCAGTATTTAGCCGGCAAAATTAGCGAAAATCAGTTAAGAGAAAAAAGTGAATATGACCAACGTTGGGGATTTGATTGGGAATTTTACGCCCCGATCCTGCGCTTGGCCAAGGCAAAAAAACTACCAGCGATCGCCCTCAATACACCCACGGAAATCACTAGAAAAGTGGCACGAGAGGGATTAGAAAGCCTCTCCACCTCAGAAATGACCTACATTCCCCCTAAAAGCGAAATAAACCAGGATAACGAGGAGTACCGTCAACAGATCTTAGCCGTTTATCAGCAACACACGGGGGGCAAAAGTCAGGGATTCGATCGCTTTTTTCTGGCACAGGTCCTCTGGGATGAAACCATGGCCGATGCAATCGCTAAATTCTGGCAAGCTCATCCCGAATATCAGATCATCGTCCTAGCAGGAAAAGGTCATATTGTCTACGGTTACGGCATTCCCAGTCGAGTCCAAAGAAGATTAGGCGATCGCGTCATCCAGCGTTCGGTTTTCTTGGGAGATGCTCCTCAATCATCACCAGCAGAAACCAAAAAACCCGCCGATTATTTTTGGCAAGGGCAAAATTAAGCCAGTCAGGAGTTAGGAAGCAAGGGATGGTAAGCTAAGATGCCAGTCTTTCAATTTAGTAGATAATAGGTCTGAAAAACTGAGGCTATTTTATGATTAATTTAACCTGTCAAGATAACGAAACGCTCGATCGCATTTTAGCCGTGACTCGTGCCGTCGGTTGGGGTGGTGCTAAAATTCTTCAATCCTACTACCGGGGTGAACAGGATTTAGCCGTCAACGAGAAGAAAAAAGGCGGACCAGTGACGGCGGCGGATTTAGCGGCAAATCACTATATTTTAGGGGAATTACAAACAAATTTCTCGGATATCGACTTTGGTTATCTGAGCGAGGAAACCCATCAAGGCAATGAAGCTATCCCGAAAGATTGGGTATGGATTATCGATCCTTTGGACGGAACCCGCGATTTTATCGACAAAACGGGAGAATATGCCCTACATATCGCCTTATGTTATCAGGGAAGACCGATCATCGCCGTGGTTGCCTTACCGGATCAAGAAAAACTCTATTTTGCCCAAAAAGGAAAAGGTACTTTTCTAGAAACTAGCGACGGAAATATTACACAGGTAAAAGTTGCCAATAAAGATAAAATTACCGATCTCTATCTGGTAGTTAGTCGTACCCATCGCGACCAACGTTTTGATAATCTATTAAGTCAAATACCCTTCTTCGGTAAAAATTATGTGGGCAGTGTGGGCTGTAAAATTGCCACGATCCTCGAACAAAAATCCGATGTTTATATCTCCCTATCGGGGAAATCGGCGGCTAAAGACTGGGATTTTGCCGCTCCGGAGTTGATTTTAACGGAAGCCGGCGGCAAATTCTCCTATTTTGACGGTCAACCCGTGCGCTATAATCGCGGCGATGTGCGGCAATGGGGGGGGATCATGGCTAGTAATGGTCCTTGTCATCAACAACTTTGTCAGTTGTCCACGGCAATCCTCGCCCAAATTGATGCCACTGTCTAATTTCTGCCCCCTAACCGAGAATCAGAGATCGGTAGAATGGAAAAAAACCAGATCGAGCAATGTTACGGTTAAAAACTTGGCAAGGGTTGATTTTAGCAGTTCCGATCGCCGCCGTGGTGATTTTTCTGATCGTGGCCGCCAGTGTCCAGATCAATCAATGGGGTTTGAATTGGATTTGGGCAGTTTTTACCCTGATTTTTGTCGCTTGGCGCTTCCTGTTGGTCAAATGGACGCGCCCAGCAGTCGGGGAAATTGAAGCCGCCATTGGGGAAATTAAGGCAGAATTAACCCCTCCTGAAGGTGATTCCGGGGGCAATGTTGAGGAAATTATCGAGAGGATTATCGTCGAGGCCCGCAATGATCGCCCGGTTTGGGAAGATTGGGCGACTTTTTGGCAACGCTGTCAGGATTTGGTCAGTGCCATCGCTCAGATATATTACCCCGATGTCAAGTACCCCTTATTAAATATTTACATTCCCCAGGCCTACGGTTTAATTCGGGGAACCGTGGATGATAGCGATCGCTGGATGCAGAATCTTTCCCCGGCCCTGAATCAAATCACCATCGGCCAAGCCTATCAGGCCTACGAAGTTTATCAAAAATTGCAACCCTCGGCCCAGAAACTTTGGCAGGTCTGGAATTGGGCGCAATGGGTAATCAATCCCGCTGCGGCTGTGGCTAAAGTGGCCAGTCAAAAGTACAGCGATCGAGCGGATCAGCAATTATTAGTCAATTTAGGGCAAGTTTTGCGGGAAAATGCCCTAAGAAATCTCTCTCGCCAAGCGGTGTTACTCTACAGTGGCGGCAATCTCGCCCCCACTCTCCCCACCAAGACCAAAATCGCCACCACTACTCTCAAGGAAATTCTCGCCCAAGCGGAACCGATCACGGAAATCGATCGCCAACCGGTTAATATTCTGCTGGTTGGACGCACCGGGGCCGGCAAAAGCAGTTTAATTAATACTCTCTTTCGGGCCGATTTAGCCCAAGTGGATCTATTGCCTAGTACCGACGCGATCCAATCCTACCATTGGCAAACCCCAGAAGGGGACGAGTTAATCCTCTGGGATACCCCGGGCTATGAACAGGCAAATCGGGCCGATGATCGGCAAAAAGTTCTAAATTATGCCAAAAACGCCGATTTATTAATTCTTGTCACCCCCGCCCTCGATCCCGCCCTGGCCATGGATGAGGCTTTTCTTAAAGATTTGCAACAAACTATTGACAATTTACCAGTTATAGTCTGTGTTTCTCAAGTCGATCGCCTGCGTCCGGTGCGAGAGTGGCAACCTCCCTATAATTGGCTGACGGGAGAAAGTCCCAAAGAAGTCAATATCCGCGAATGCTTGCAGTATCGGGCGGAATTATTCGAGGATCTCTGCGATCGCATTTTGCCGATGGTCAGTCAACAGCCAGATAGAGAAGCTTGGGGGGATGAGGAGTTATCAATCGCTTTACTGGGGGCAATTTCGCCCGCAAAACAGTTGCGTTTAGCCCGTTTTTTAGCGGATTTAGAAACTCGAACTCTGGCAGCGGCGAAAATAATCGATCGCTATACTTTACAGATGGCCACGGGGCAAGGTTTAACGGCCCTATTAAAAAGTCCTATTCTAGGTTTTATCTCCACTTTAGCCACGGGAAGACCGACCTTAGCCTATCTTTTAGCTGAACAAATTCCTGTGGAACAATTACCAGTAGCGATCGGTAAATTACAGATGGCCTACGAGCTTTCTTCTCTCTTGAATACGGAGAATAAAAGTTTTGATTTATTGGCACTTTGGCCAATACTATTAGAAAATTATAGCACTGCCGACAAGGAAGCTTGGGCCTGGGGTCATGCTCTGGTAGAATATTGGACAAAGAACCTATCGATCGAACAGTTCCGGTCAAGTTATCAGGGGTATTTAGAAACGACAAAAACAGGCCTGTAGGCAGATTAATTAAGCTAAAACTTTCTTCCAATCTAAAAGTATAGGAGAGTGGGGAGGAGAGGTTTCTGGAGTTGAGATTTCTGGCCCTTGTACTAAAATTAGCAATGGGAGAGATTTTTTCGTGTTTTTTTAAAAGTTCTATTCATTTTTTTCATTTTCAGAGTTTTCATCGTTAGTTTTCGACGAACTACCCAAACCACTAAAATAAAAGGCGGTGACTGCTGTAGCTATTGGCCCTAAAAAAGTATAAATTGTCTTAGAAGAATCATTAATTAGGGTTGCCGCTTTATCCACTCTACTTTGTACTTCTTGTTCTTCGATAGCTTTCAAATTTATATTTAAATTAAAAATTCCAAGAGAAGCAAAAGAAATGAGACAAATAGAAAGAATTTGTAAACCAGCAGTGGCTAACAATCCCAACCAAAGCCACTTTGCTAAGGAACCAGCTACTTTAGTATTAAAATTATGTCTTTGGTCTGAGGGTGATATAGCTGTAGCTGGTTTACCAAATTCAGATACTTCATTGTCTAAATGATAAGGCTCCAGATTCTTCTTTAGATTATGACGCACAGAGTTCCTTTCAGTTGGAAGAGTCAAAGAATCACTGATATCTTTTGACTTGTTAACTTCCTCTGTCTCATTTTTTGAATCACTGGTCATAACTAAACAATTAGTAGTGGTCTCTGTTCATTACCTTTTTGCAGTATTAATTGAGTATCTTCCTCCGTCTCAGTTTTAGCATATAAAGCCATGAGTTTTAATCCTTTACGAATGACTTCAGACTCTGTTAAGCCTAGCTCCTTAGCTATTTCTTTAAGATATTCAGAGTCCTTTTGACTAAGATTTACTCGAAATTGTCTGGTGGCCATCTCTTTGTTTGCTTGATTACATCGATGCTGGTCAATAGGCATTTTTGTGGACAATTGATGTACAAACTACGTTTTTATAGATGTTCATAATAGTCTGCCTTTAGAAACCTAGCATCCTAAGTACAGTACCTGATCTTACCCTAATTACACTAGATATGTCAAGCAATTACACCAGATATGTCAAATCAACATAAACGAGTCCTGACGGTACTTAATGGGTGCAATAAGTTAAATACCATCAACTTATCGACTTATTTGCTATTAAAAGGCTATTTTTCGCAAATTTTAACCAAAATAATCTTAGGTTTTATTCATGATTAGGTACAACAGGGGGTATAATAGGGTATTTAGTAGGTGGCATTACATATACATATATGCAAGGCATAGCAATGGGTGTAATGTGGGTATATTGTGGGGCTTAATAGATACCACAGTGCTGAGTTCCTATGGTATGATAGTTCCATCAACTTTTAGATAGATAAAAGTATGGCAGACACAACTAAACAAGTGAGTATGCTAGAATTGGAGTTAGAAGATGATCTAATCAGACAAATTGAAGATGTAGCTGATTCTGGTTGTTTTTCAAAAGATGAATTATTACAAAGTATTTTAGAAGCATGGAGATATCATCAGTCCTGTATACATAGACTTGAAAATATGGTTCAAATAATCAATATTAAGTAATTCGATTTGAGGATAACGTGGAATGATTACTATCAAATGATTACCTGCTTATTGTTTTGAGCTAACAAAAAATTTTATCACTATTTTCTTGAACAACAGTCTATTAAACTTTCATAACAAGTAACCCTGAGACAATTATCAGTTTTAGCAATTATTGAGATGTTAATTTATTGTAAGCAGAAATAATCGCCGCATTTTCCCAATCATCATCAAAAGGAAGCGCATCGGGATCTGACAAAGCATTAGCCTCGATTTCTAGATCACCCATCGATTTAACTCGCTCCCAATCGGTTAAATTATTAATATCTGGGGGATTATTTTCTATATTTATCCTTCCTAAAGCTGGTATTTCCATAGGCGGTGGCCAGTGCAGAACTACAGTGATATACTAAGGATAACTTGATCAATACTTTCTAAGGAAATTTTGCTATCAATTCCCAGAAAGTATCGAGGTTTAGGTTTTGCGTCCGAGAAAATTAATAATCTGGGGACTAATTTCTTTTGACCAATGTTCTTGGGGATAGTGTTTTGCTTCCGCGAGGGAGATTAATTCCACTCCTGATTTAGTAGCTAATTTTTCAACGGTGACAGAAGATAACCAAGGATCGGCCATTCCCCAGACAAAAAGGATAGGTTTTTCAAAGTTCTCTAAACCTGTCTCAATTTCTGCCATAGTTTTCGATAGGTTTAAATTGCGAATCGTGGCCAGTAAAGCGCGACCCACTGCCGAAGTTTTTAGATAAGGTTGACGGAAAATAGCCAGATCTGCATCACTAATCACAAAACCGCTACCAGTTTCTAAAGTACGATCGACTAATAAGGGGTCTTGAGTCGCCATATCTCCGAGGAAAGGTATCCCCCATTGTTTCATTATCCAGGGTAATTTAACATCACTGGAGAGGGGAGTATTTAAAACGATCAAGCGCTCAATTTTATCGGGATTTTCTAGGGCGTATTGTAACCCGACGGAGGCTAAAAAACCCTGGACAATGAGGGAGATTTTCGGCAATTGGAGAGCTTGAATAAAATCGGCCAAGGCTTGACAAAAAGCGCTAGGTGTGTAGGCGAAATCTCTGGCATCGGGTTTAGCGGATAAACCGGAACCGATCCAATCGGGGGCAATGGCATTAATGTTATATTCTTCTAAACTGGTCAATAATTCTCGCCAAATATAGCCATGGGCGGGTAAACCATGGAGTAGGATCACGGGGGTTGTGTCCGGTTGTTGATCGGGGTTAACCTGTCGATAGAACCACTTGAGAGAGCCGACTTCGAGAAAACTTTCTAAAATAGCCATGGTTAATGGGGGATTAATAATCATTAACCATTGTCTAACGTCTAGGAACCGATCGCACCGGCAAATTTTCCACCCCAGCAGTTATAGGGAGCTTGCGTCGAGACTTTGTGCTTCTCCGGGGGTTAAGGGTAAATGAAGACCGCATTCTTGTTTTAAACCCTTGAAACGGGTGTCTCGTTCGTTGCTATCATCGGCGGTTAAAGGCCGACTGGAGTGCCAATCGCCGACGGAGACATAACCTAGATCAAAATAGGGATGGTAGGGGAGATCGTATTTAGTCAGATAGTCGTAGATGGTTTTGGCATTCCAGTCAAGGATCGGTAATATTTTGTAACGTTCGCCCTGTTGATTGACCCATTGGAGAGTTTTGCGGTGGTCGGTTTGGTCGCGACGTAAACCTGCTAACCAAGCGGTGGCCTTTAATTCCTTCAGGGCCCGTTGCATCGGCTCCACCTTGCGGATTTTGTCGTAGAGATTGAGGGAGTCGAGATCGTTATTTGACCACAGTTTACCGTGGATTGCTTCCATGCGGGCGGGACTGAGGGGAGATTGATAAACTTTCAGGTTTAAATGGAGGCGTTGGCTTAAATCTTCGGCAAATTGATAGGTTTTTGGGGGAAGATAGCCGGTATCGATCCAAATGACGGGAATATCGGGGATAATTGCGGTGACGAGGTGCAACATCACCGCCGCTTGAATGCCGAAACTGGTACTCATCACCAAACCTTCCCCAAAGGTGGCCGCAGCCCAAGCGACGATTTCTGCGGCGTTAGCGGAGTCAAAACGTTGATTAATTCTGGCGAGGTCGAGGGATAGAGGGGAGGAAAAAGACCGGTCGGCAGTGGCGATGAAGGCGGTTTCTAGGGCCTGTGGATGAGAATTAAGCAAGTGTAAATCTGGCATTCTGGCTAAGATTTAAGGTGTACAGTAGCGGCGGATACTGATAGAGTCCAATCTATCCCTGTAATTGGATTATAGCATTGGGCCATCGGCCCGTTCTAGCTATTCCTTTTCCTTTTCAGAGCCGGGTTATTCGATCGAGGAGAATGGAACTATCAGGCCTCAATTGTATTTTAGTCGCTGATTTCAGGATAATTAGACCCTCAGCCCCGCTACTGCTAGAAAAGTTACTATTTAGTAATTTTTTACTTTAAGTTAAGAAACTTATCTAAGGCTAGAACCATATTTGGCGGCCAACGGCGCACGCTTTTTACCCAATCGAGGTCTTGATAGCGGGTATCCATGCCAACGGCGGCTACCCAATTGCTTTCTGCTTCTCCCTGTTGTCCTTGTGTCCATAAAACGGCGCTTAAGGCGGCTCTGACATCGGGGAACATGGGGTATTTGCGGGCAATATTCCGCATTTTTTGGACTGCTTCGGGATATCTGCCCAATTCGTACAGGGCCAGGGCCAGATTAGCTTGCGCCCAGGCAAAATTCGGGGCTAGTTGAGTAGCTTGGCGATAGTCTTTGACGGCGGCTTCCCAGTCCCCTAAACCTCCCTCAGCGTTGCCGCGATTGTTATAGGCAAAGGCATCATTGGGATCTAGTTCTAAAACTTTATTATAATCGGCGATCGCTTCTTGATATTTGCCTTCTCCCTCTAAAGCGGTGCCGCGATTGAGGTAGGGATCGGGGGCATCGGGGGCAATGGCGATCGCTTGGTTGAAATCAGCGATCGCATCCTCTAATTTATTGAGACTAACTCTGGCATTGCCGCGATTACTCCAGACAGCGGGATTAGTGGGGAATTTGGCGACTAATTGGGTCCAATAGTTTTCGGCCTGGGCGTAATCGCCTTTTTCTGTGGCTTCTAGGGCTTTTTCGGCGATAACTTCCCCTTCTCTAATCTGTTCTTCGCTAATAGTCGGGCTATCGGCATAAGCCGCTATGGGTAGGGCAAAAAAGAGCAATAGACTCAATACACAAGCGGTGATCCAACGCATAATTACTTCATAATTTGTTACTTAATCTTTTCTCAATCTACCCTACTTAGGTGAACTCTGCCCTAGATAGTCTTGATAGCCTAGTCGTTGAAGATTGCTTTGTTTTTCGAGGACGGAATCGGTGAGGGATTGACGATAGGCGATAACTTGCTCTAAAAGATCAGCATTACCGGTGGCGAGAATTTGAACCGCTAAAAGTCCAGCATTTTTGGCATTACCGATCGCCACCGTGGCCACGGGAATGCCTGCGGGCATCTGTACAATTGAATAGAGAGAGTCTAACCCTTGTAAAGTGCGCGTGACTACGGGAACTCCAATCACGGGTAAGGGGGTTAAAGATGCTACCATCCCGGGTAAATGGGCAGCACCACCCGCTCCAGCGATAATCACTTTTATTCCCCTTAAATGAGCGTTTTTGCCGTATTCAAACATTTTTTCGGGGGTACGATGGGCCGAGACGATGGCGACTTCGTGGCTAATCTGAAAAACCTCTAAAACTGCGATCGCTTCTTTCATGGTGGGTAAGTCGGAATCACTGCCCATAATTACACCCACTAGGGGCGCTGCTGTCACCATAGTTACTAGAAAATAATTTTGCTTTTTAATCTTATAGCAGGGTTTGTTATTTTGTCTTCAAACCCTACTGATCAGATTTCCCCTAAATTGCATCGGGATCGATGCCTAATTCTCGCAGTTTTTGGGCTAATTTTTCCTTAGCTTGTCGTTCCCTTTCTTTTTCTAAAAAAACCTGTTCTTTTTCTAAAAAAGCCTGTTCTTTTTCTAAAAAAGCCTGTTCTTTTTCTAAAAGAGCCTGTTCTTTTGCCTGTCGTTGCTCTAATTCCGCTTCTTGAGGAGTGGGGACTAATTGACCATCGGCGGTAAAATAACGCAGTTTCCGGTCAAATATGCCTA
>NZ_SFBO01000074.1:0-7609 GCF_007095705.1 Microcystis sp. Msp_OC_L_20101000_S702 | reverse complement strand
CTGGGAACTATCAGAATCAACTATATGTCGGATTGTAAATAAGACGGAAAAAATGCTTTTACAATCGGGAAACTTCCGTTTAAAAGGAAAAAAAGCTTTACTCAATCAAGCAGAGATACCGGTCGTAACGGTAATGGATGTAACGGAAACTCCCATTGAACGCCCCCAAAAGAAACAGAAAGATTTTTTTTCGGGTAAAAGAGGTTATCATACTTTAAAATCCCAATTAGTAGCTGATCAAAATACCGAGGAAATTATCTGTGTCTTTTGTGGGAAAGGTAGAGGTCATGATTTTAGTTTATTTAAAAAAAGTCGAGTAGTTATACACCGAAAAAGAAATCGAAAAATAGAAAATTAACAGAGTTAGAAAAAGAGTATAACAAGGCTTTAGCCAAAGAAAGGATTATCATTGAACATATAAATAGGAAACTCAAAATCTTTAAAATCTTATCCTGTAAATATCGGAATCGTCGTCGAAGATATAGTTTAAGAGTTAACTTGTTGGCGGCTATTTATAACTGTGAGTTAGGGATAGGGATAGGTATAGCAGCTTCTTAAAAGTTGCCTAAAGATTAATCAAGTCAAGGAGAATTTATTCTCAATTATAAAAATTGAGATAGTTTGTGCCGCTTAAATAAAGAGGTTTTGATAACCAAATTAAAGCATATCTAAAGAGTTTTGAGTTAAAAGTTAAACTTCAAGTTTTCATTCAGGACAAATGTACTGGTTAACTAATTTTTTTGGGAAAATTAGTTGGCCCATCATTATAACATATAATTAATTTGCAAGAGTTCTAATTTTACATGACAAGTTCGGAAGAGCCTCTATTCAATCTGAAAAATGGCGTTCTGGGGTTGTCATGTTCTTGAATGTAAAGTTTTGTTACGAAATTCAACATTTCTGAGTTAATCCTTGTTCAAAATTGTTTGCTTATTCTGAAAACCTTATACGTCAAGTTCGGTATTTGTGATTGCATCACAAGTCCCAAAGATGCTAAATATTGCAGCTTACTTATCCCATAGTCAGTGCTTTATCTCCACAACAAAATAACAGGAAATTGCTCAGGATAAGCCAGACGTAACAATTGATAAATAATTCCAGAAATCCCTTGAAAGAAACCAGGATGATAAGCAATCGATGAAACATTGCCAAAAAGTTGATACCCTTGGTTTTGTTGTGCCAATTGTACAATATAAGTTGCCTTTTGGCGAGCGATTTCTATCAATTGAGGACGATTAAGAATCTGTCCAGCCGTTAGTGATAGCTCAATTCTGCCAAAGTTACCACAACAAAGATTGTCAACGCTTTTTTGTTGATAATTTTGGTTGTTTCCTAAGGCAATTTCTACTTCATCTAAGATCAGGGGAGCGGAATCTATTTTAATCGTCCCTAATCGCCCTAAACCAATTCCCGTTGCGCCATGGCACCACATTACTTTAAAATTAGGAGGATTACTTAAAAAATTAGGCCAGTTCTGATTTTTTTGGCAAAAAACAGCTCTTTCATAATCTTTCCCTTCTTTGGCTATCCTAAAATATTTTTTGTCTCCAGTTATTTCATATAATTGGTCTAAGGCATAAGCAATTCCAGCAGCACCGTGAGAAAATCCTGTAAGTGGATGCTCAGTAATTGTTTTCCAAGCTTTTAGACCACTTTGAGTAGTTATTCGCCGCTCAATCAATATATTGCCGTAATAACGAGCTTTATCTAAGAGCTTCGTTTGCTGAGTTTCCCGATAAAGACTTAATAATCCCAAAATTGCCCCCGCTTCTCCCCCAATAATGTCTAATTTTCCTTCTCCTGTGATTACATTTAATAATTCCGCCACTCTTGTGGCTTCTTCTAGCCAAGTTTGATCCTCTAAAAATTGACTAATTTTGACTAAAGCATAAATAATAGAACTGATTCCTGTTGCACCACCGATTCCCATTTGTTGAGCTATTTTAATTTTTAAAGCAGAATTAGAATGATTCAACCAGTTTTTTAAAGGTTGTAGTGCTTGTAAAGCCAAGTGCCGATCAGTCTCATTTTTAGTGATAGAAAATAATGCGCTGAGAGATAAAGCAATTCCACAATTTCCCTCATAAAGTGCATAACCAAGAGGCTGGTATTGAAGTTTATTACTATGATTAGCATCAGTTAAACCAAACCAATGAGCTTGATTTTGCTGATCAATAATCGCTCGTTCATGGATTCCTTCAGCCAGTTTTTGTGCTACGCCAAGAAATTGATTAGAGGTAAAAGTAACTATTTCTGAAGGAGATTTAATAGGTTCAGGATATGAATAGCTATTTTTCGGAAATCTGGTTGCAAAACTCCCCTGAATTATGATAATTTGCTGTTTTAAATCTAGATCATTAAGCTTTTGTAATCGTTCCCTAAATCCCTGATAGCCGGGGGTAAGATAATTGCTCAAAGGAGACTTAAAACCGATGCTTAAATCGCCACTATTGGCGACTGTGGAAAAGTAAGGAATATCTAAATCCTCGATTGAGGCGATTTCTGCTTTTAAAATTTCCCAAGGGGCAGTTTTTTCTTCTCCATTGAGAAAAGTACGACTTAATATATCTAGCTCAATGCTACGATCTACCCCATTTTGCAACAATTGAGGAGTAAGAGTTTTTTGTAATAGATGTGTATAAACATAAGTCGCACGAAAAATAAATCTGACTGGCTGAGAAGCAAGAAGTGTTTGTAATTCGATATGGTTAAATAATTCTTGGCGATTTTTCTCTAAAAATTTATACATTTTTGTAAATCCGTCAATGATATCAGATTGATAATCTTGAGGGTTAACAATTTTTCCTTGAAAAACGGGAAGGTTTTTTTGCTCTTTTAAATTTCCTCTTTCCTGAAGGATATAAACTTCATCAGTATTAATAAATTTCCAGCGAAGTGAGAGATAGGGAGCTTTTTGATTTTCAATACTTCCTAAGCCACTGATATCATAAGCAATCCTGTTATCTGCGCTAAAATCCCAACGGGGTAATAAACCTGTTCGTAAGACACAATCCCATAACTGGCGATCACTGTTTAGTATCTCTTGAGGAGAGCCAGAAATCGCCTTTGCCTCAGGGTGCATCAGGGTTTCGAGATCGATCAAAACTAAATGTTCACCATGAGCAATCAAATTCTCATAATGACAGTCATTTGCTCCTAATACATATAATAAGCATAGCAACATTCCCGCTCGCTCATAAAAACGTCGCACCGCCGCCTCATCTGCACAAGGTTTGGCTTCTACATAGTCCAATCCCCAGCCATAGGTTTGACAATCATAGTTTTTCAGGGTTTTGAAGGGGAGTAAAACCCCTTTTTGATTACACCAAGTCAACAATTGCTGATAAGCTATTTCTAACCCAATATTTTTGGGTTTATAAATAATTTTTTTTCCTGATTTTAAGGTTAAAATTAAAACAGAACGTCCCCGATGATGAAAATCCGACACTGAATGGGTGATCTGTTGTACCTGATCTTGATCCTGAAAGAATACGGAATGATCCTTTTGCAGACGTTGAATAAATTCTGACGTTGCTTCAATCCAAAAAGTGACTATTTTTTCTACTAAACGAGCTAGAACAGGATATTTTTGCCATAAGCTCAACAAGCCTCCTTTTAGAGATGATTCAATAAAAGCTTGATAGTTAATTTTTTCTAGTTTTTTTGACGATATTTCCGCTAATAAATTCAACTTTTCTAACAGTAAATTTAAGCCATTAAAAATCGCAGGACGAAATAGACAAAACTCCTCGTATAAGACTTGTTCACCAACATTAACTAATCTTTGTAGTAATAGTCTTTCTAAACTTTGATAAGCTTCAATAGAGATAAGATTAAAGGGAAATTCTGTTAAAGAGAGATCGGAAATTAACAAACGTTTACAGAGTTGACGACGCGCTAATAAAATAGTAGGAAACCAAATTTCTTCAAAAGGTAGAGGAGCATTAATATCTGTTGGAAATCTAGGAAAATAAGCAGCAATTGATGTTATTTGAAAATTAGAACTGGTTTCTATTAAATCTTTTAAATTTTTTATCCAATCAGGAAGAATAAAATTAGCGATAACTTTTTCATTTCCTAACAAGGGTTGAATTTTTTCTAAGTCCAAATTATCCCATTGTAGGCGTTTTTGAAATTTATTTTCATTTTTATCAGCGATTAATTGACTCCAGTGTTTTAACCTTTGGTCAATTATTCTCCTTTCATTTTCTGTTGTCAAAAAATTGGTTGTTAGACTGGTTAAACGTTCTGATAAAGAACTGGCTTTTAAGCTAATCTCAGCTAAGATATCAGGCGAAACGTTCATGGTTAATAAGATGGCTCTTTGGTTTGTGTTATGCAATGGACGGGGGTTATAAGGGGTGGAACTCTTATAGAGAAAGGCCTTTAGCGATTTTTGTCAATTGTTTTTTATCTAGAGCGAACTAATCAATTAAGTCTCTTGCCAGATAAGGATTTAGTCGATTCACGCCCCCCAATCGAACCATACCAAGTAATGAAGAACCATAAAGATTAATTGATATTGCTGATTTTATGCTCAAAAACCAAGCTAAAACCTCGAATTTTACCGTCAGAAGTATGGAATTGTTGTAAGGTGCGAATTCGTGTAGTTGGACTGACTAAGTTAATCGTTTCTGTGGTTAATGCAAGTCCTGATGTCTGGTGATAAACTTGAATAATAATAAGATTTAAGTCTAATTCATAGACTAACATCCTAAACTCGGAATAAGGCGGATCTGGACTAGATAATAATAACTGATTATTCCCCATCACTTTACCAAAAAAATGAATGATTTCTCGACGACCATCACTATAACTGTGTTCGTTAGTTTGTACCCATTGATTATCAACAATTTTGTGGCTGATTAGACTGGTAAACTTATATTTCTCTTGTCCTTGAGGATCTAAAGCTTGCCAATTGCCTCGCCAAATACCTACTAATTTAGGTAATACTTTAAATTGGTTTAACTGACTCATGATTTTTGTTGAGAAACTTAATTATCTTGATTGATTTTTCATGCCCAGTAATAAATCGTTTGCTCGTCATGAGATAATCCTAAAAATCCGCCAATAGAATAACGAATTTGGCTACCTTTGACTTCAGAAACAGCGTGCCAAATACAAGCTCCATGGAAGACAATTAAATCCCCCACACCAGGATTATAGCGTCTTTGTAAAGAATTTTCTAAATCCAATTCTTCTTTGTTAACTGTTAATTCTTCCGGTAAATCATCATATAAAACTAACTCACCTCCGGATTCAGGAGGGGAAATGACTAAGTAGTAGCTTAAACAGTCTTTTAGTTTCACAATTTCATGTAACCCTTCAAAGCCATCTAGTCCAATAAACTCATTGCCTTTGTGTAATCTTATCCCTCCAGTATTGGGATAAGTAAATCGAACTTGAGCCGAAGAATAATAATCATTTTTCTGGTGAGCAACCGTAACTTTTCGTCCGCCTGAAAGTTGGGAAAAAACGCTTTCAATAGTTTCTTCATAATCCCGGGGAAAAATCTTTTTCAGTGCTTGTCTAACCAAGGCAGCATCTCGAAAATATTTAGTTGTATCACTACCATTTTCCGTGAGAATAGCTCCCAGTAACTTGCCATACCTTTGTGTTGACAATAAATTACTCAACTCCGCTTGGGTTTTTGTTAAGGTTTCCTTAACCTTTTGCATCTCTGCTGGCGAAAATACTTGTTTAATCCAAAAACCATCAATTTCGCCTCGATAAATCTGATTGATGCCATCAGAGTAATTCCCTAAATTATTAAGGTCAACGGTAATCCATTGTTGTTGTGGTTTCATGTTTGGAATGTTTTCCTTTCTATGTCTAAGTAGGTTAGGTGTTAAAAACTCTCAGATATCCCTGGTTATTGGGACTCTCTTTATTAAGAGCGGCAGGGGGGATCGAACTTAAAATCCATCTTTCAGTTTAACTATAACCAGCTACTTAGTAAAGTGTAAGCGTTCAGGGGGAGGTTGTCAAGCAGCCAAGCACATAGCACTTTTGTTACAAAATGTAACCAACAATTTCGAGAATTTTGGGGTTCTTCGTTACTTATTATGGTTCGATAGGGGGTTTAATTGATTAGTTCGCTCTAGATTGAAAACAGTTGACAAAAATCACAGCAACGTCTGTCTCTATAAGGGTTTCATTCCTTATAAACCCGTCCATTGCATAAGACAAACCGAAGAACCAATTTTGGTAACTGCCAAGGTAAAGAAAAAAGAATGAACTTTATGCGGGTTGCCTACCCACGATTCAGGCATATTTGAGGAGAATTTGCCATCTTAATTGTTAAGCAAAAATCGACCAAATGTGAAGATTTCGTAACTATTCTGATCGACTGGTATCACCTGAAATGCCCATGCGGGTCACAAAATTGGGGCTCTTCTAGGTTCTGTGTGAGCATGGTATAATAGTAACACAAAACAGGAGGTGGGTTATGTGGATAAATTTTGATTAACTCCTCGATTTACCAAATGTAACAGTAATCAATTATCAAAAAATTGCTCAGACAATTTTCCTGAAGCTCGCTCTTTTAAATGAAACAATTGAATGTCCGAATTGCCATCAAATCTTGGACAGAATCAATCAGACAGAGTACAATCTAGTCAGAGATTTATCAATATTAGGCAATCCGGTATATTTAGAAGTGCCACGCCGCCAGTTTCATTGTCAAAAGTGCCAAAAGTATATCAGCGAAAGACTGAGTTTTATGAGATTAAGACAGCCTCAGACAATTCGCTATGAATCGATGATTTATGAGAGAGTAAAAAATTGTAGCATCGAAGAAATAAGTCGAGAAGAAGGGTTAGGATGGGAAGAAGTTGAGTTAATATTTAATAACTGTGCTAAAGAACTAGAAAAGGAAGAGTGGGAAGCACCAGAACGAATAAGCTTAGATGAGTTTAGTAACTTAAAAGGACATAAAGATTTCATAACAACGGTCGTAGATCTGGACAAGAAAATTTTACTAGATGTGATTAAAGGACATAAGCAGGAAGAATTAATGGAAGCCTTAAAAGCACAGCCAGACGCAGTTCGGGAGAAGGTGAAAGAAGTGAGCGTCGATATGTGGTCAGGATTTACGGCAGTGATCAAGGAATTATTTCCCAATGCTAAAATCATCTATGACCGTTTTCATGTAATGGCTATCATCAATGACGAGCTTAATAACTTGAGAAAGTTAATGGGGGTGCATGAAAAAGGATTACCTCATTTATTATGGAAGAATAAAGAGGACTTAAAGGACGAGCAAAAACAACAACTAGAAGTTATCTTAAAAGAACATCCCTGCTTAGGAATAGCCTGGGAAATGAAAGAAGAAATTAGACAAATTTATCAAAGTAGTAGAACGTTCAGAGGTGCTGAGAGAAAATTGGAAAAATAGATAAGAATAGGCGGGATATTATATCAAAGTAGTGCCAGCATGATCCAGAAGCATTTGCCTGGTATTTTTAATTACTTTGAAAATCAGACAACCGACGGATTAATTGAGGGAATGAATACCAAAATAAAGCTTATTAAAAGAATGAGTTATGGATTTACCAATTTTGAACATCTTCGACTTAAGCTGTTTGCTTGCTTTAATTCATAACAAAAA
>NZ_SFBO01000073.1:0-10568 GCF_007095705.1 Microcystis sp. Msp_OC_L_20101000_S702 | reverse complement strand
GTTCCCCCATAGAACCCCCTTGAGCCATCTTGCACACTTTTCTCTTTTTGTCAAATTTTATGTTAAGAAAGATGTGACTAATGGATAGCTTATTAAGGGGGGATTAAGGGGGGATCGGCACCCCCCTTATCAAGGGTAGATCCCCCCGCCTATCGGCACCCCCCTTATCAAGGGGGGCAGGGGGGATCGGTACCCCCCTTATCAAGGGGGATCCCCCCATTAAGGGGGGATCGGCACCCCCCTTATCAAGGGGGATCCCCCCGCCTATCGGCACCCCCCTTATCAAGGGTAGATCCCCCCGCCTATCGGCACCCCCCTTATTAAGGGGGGATTAAGGGGGGATCGGCACCCCCCTTATCAAGGGGGGATTAAGGGGGGATCGGCACCCCCCTTATCAAGGGGGGCAGGGGGGATCGGCACCCCCCTTATCAAGGGTAGATCCCCCCGCCTATCGGCACCCCCCTTATCAAGGGGGGCAGGGGGGATCGAACCTAAAATCCATTTTTAATTTAATTATAACCAACCACTTATAATAACTTTTTAGCAAAATCGATCGCCTCCTGAAAAACTGTGACTTGGCCATCAATTTGGGCAATTTGTACCTCGGTTAATAACTTACCGATAATCGGACTAGGTTTCAGGTGTAAATGGTTAATTAAATCATCGCCCCTTAATAAAGGTCGGGGATGGGCGATAATATTATCGGGATCGAGATAGGAAGTCAACAGAGAAGCGACAATATTTTTGTTAATCCCCATTGATAAAGCAAAAAGGGCAAAGATAGGAAATACTTTTCCCGTATTTAGATAAATAAAATACTGTTCCCGCAGACTTAAATTATCTGCCTCCTTGAGGGGAGGTAAACACTTAATCACCGTGATTACCGTGCGAATTTCCCCACGGGAATACTTAAGCTCGATTAACTCTTTTTCCGCTTCTGCTAAAACATCCGATACTAATAGAGCCAATTTTGTCAACTGTAACTGAGAAGGGGAAAAGATAAATTTTTCTGGTGACAAAGATTCTAAAAATCCCGCTGCCGCTTCCACCCCCATAACTCGCTCCATTTTTGCGGGGGTAATCCGACGCAACCAGAGGGATAATAAGCCATCTTCCCAGGCACTTTTTAGCCATTTATTGCCACGGGAATTGAGCAAAAGGTAATTTAACTCAGATTGTACCCTTTCGGCGGCTACACGGCGCAATAAAGGGGCAAGAGAACGAATAGTTGCACGGGTATGGGGTTCGATTTCAAAGTCCAATTGAGCCGCTTGTCGATAGGCCCTTAATAATCTTAGGGGATCATCCTGGAGATTTTCCCGGGAAATCATCCGCAGAGATTGGCAGCCTAAATCTTTTAATCCCCCTAAAGGATCGAAAATTTCTTGGGTGTGGAGATTATAAGCGAGAGCATTAACGGTGAAATCCCGTCTTTTTAGGTCTATTTCTAGAGATTCTCCCTCCTGTTGTGCGAAATCAAGGGTCCCCTGGGGAAAAACGACGCGAGCAATTTGACGAACGGCATCTAAAACCACAAAACCGGCCTTATACTGATGGGCAATAGTTTGAGCAATTTCGATCGCTTTTTCGGGAACCACAAAATCTAGGTCAATATAGTCTTTCTGACGGTTTAATAAAGCGTCTCGCACAGCACCACCGACTAAATAAGCATTTTCTGGCAATTCTTGCCGATTAATCGCAAAAACTTCTTTAACTAAACTATCTAGGTTTTTTTGACAAGACATCGAGAAGAGCAATTTACAAAAATATAATTTTGACTGGCCCCATTTGGGGAGAGACTGAGCTAGATTAGCGGAAAAGACCTATAGAGTTAAACCTATGTGTATTTGTATTAACTGCTATTTTGTTGATCGCTGTCTCACCTATCATGCCGTAGAAACACAACATCAGGAACGTCATCTCACCGAGACACCGGACTTTGAAGCGAAGAACCCTTCTATTAACGTTAACATTCGCACCAAGGAAGATTATATCGAAATGGAGTGGGATGTGGTGGGTTGTGAAAGCTTTTTACGCGAAACCGGTAAATGGTCTAGTTTGCGGCCGGGTGAACCAGTTCCCACCTAAAACACCTGAACTACCCATACATATCTACTACAAGAGCCAAAAACCCTTATCCAGCAATGGATAGACCCGTTAACTTTTCTGGCTGTACTCGTGGAATGGTAGTCATGTATGTAGAAAAAGTTCCTAACCGTTGTGTCTGGAGTGGTTTTTATTAATGAGCATTGCTTAAAAGCAAATAATTCATAATTTAAGTAGGTAGGCGTTAAAAGTTATCAGATGCCCCCCTTATTAAGGGGGGACTAAGGGGGGATCGGCACCCCCCTTATTAAGGGGGGACTAAGGGGGGATCGAACCTAAAATCTATTTTTAATTTAATTATAACCAGCTACTTAAGAGCGAGGTATTTATGGATAAAGAAGAAGAACTACTTGAACAATGGCAAGAATTGACCCCGGAAAAGCAACAAAAAGTTTGGCAATTTGTTCAAATACTTAAATCTGAGTCACAAACAACACCAGAAGCTAAATTTATTCCCCAAACACCATTAAGCAAAAAGTTATGGGAAATCCGACATCGGGCGATCGCAGCTGGATTGCAACTGCTCAATGAAGAGGAAATAGAACAAGAACTTGCTGCACGTCGAGGAGGGTGCAGTGAGTCGTGAAATTGCTGGCACTTACGGTTTAGCGGCGATGGATGCACTTCATGTTGCTGCTGCGCTGCAAATTCAAGCTGATGAACCAATCACCACCGAAAAGCCAACCAAACCAATGCACCGAGTCAGGGAAATTCAGATTGTTTCAATCTAATGTAAGGGGTTAGAGTAATCTAAGAGTAAGGAGACCAGGGACCGATGACGGTTTCTCCTCGCTTCTCTTTTTCTGCTAATTCCAGGTTTAAGGTTAATAGTTTCTCTAAGATGTCGTCGTCAGCTTGGAAGTGATAGGCCTCCATTACTAGCTTGTCTAATTTCTGATGGAGTTGATACAGTTGGCTACTGGGTTCGTTAAAGAATTGGTTATATAGTTTGGTGATTCCCCATTGTTTTTTCTCCATCTGTTGGCTGCGGTATTCGTGTAATTCGTTGGCGGTTTGACGGATTTTTTCGACAAGTTCCCGTGAAGGTGTCTGGGGAAAGGGGAAGGTTTCAAAACAGGTGTTAGGAGTGTAGCGAGTATCGGCTTTTAAGGTTGAACTTTGGGCTTTTATCCAAATTCGATGTATATTTGATGTTAAGATACCGAGAATATAGAAATCATCAGAAGCAACGACATGAATCGAATTATTAGGTAGCCAATCTAAAGAAGTAGGAACAAAAATAAACCATTTTGAGTGTGCGGGAATACTAAAGTAACAAGCTAAAGATTCAATTGCTGTTCTCATTTCAGGTCGAGGACGTAAAAATATCCACCAAAAATCACGTGCTTTCTTATCACGATTTATCTCTCTTTCTGGCTTAACATTTACTTTAATATGCTCAAAAGGTAATTTATATTCACTAGCATCTTCTAAACTCATATTATTGAAATCAATAATCCAGCGGCTAGGTTTTCCCTGAGGATCATCAGTTAAATCACCAGCAGAGGATGATAATTTTAAAACCTCTTTATTCTTAAGATCATTTTCGATCCATTTTTCCGCTTGCTCACTCTTAATATAAAATCCCTTACCAACTGGTATCACTCCTTGAAAACTAATATTTTTATTGGCTAATAGTCTAACTGCTTTGGAAATATCTACTGTCGTCGTCAAAGAAGAATTAATTTGAGAAACTTGATGATTATCTAAATAATAACTTACTGGTTCAACTTTACTCCAATTGACAATACTAACATGAACATTAGCCTCACCAGACCAAGGCTGAGTAGAAATCGCCTCATGAATGTGTCCACCATTGTGAGTAATATAATCCAACGCCGCTACACGACTTTTCCCTTGACTAATAGAATTAGTTCCGACTAAACCCGCTCTTCCTTTCTCATCTAATTGATTATGTGCTAGACGAAACCAATAGGAACAAAAATCAACCGAGTCTTTAACCTCAGAAAACCTTGCAAACACTCTATTAACATAATCATCACTGAGATTTAATCTCATGTGTTTACCTCCCAAAAATGGAGGATTACCGATAATTGCGTCTGCTTTTTGCCAATCCGTAAACAAAGCATCAGCACAGATAATATTACTATCCAAAGTATCCAAAGGTAAAGAAGCTTCCGTCAAATTAAACTTATCAATCGCCACCTTTCTGGCAATCATTAAAGTCACCCGCGCCAACTCTACAGCAAAAGGATTAATATCCATACCATAAAACTGTTTAGGCGTAACAAAACTAATCTGTAATTGGTCACTAGCAGAACGACGACGGTTAGCAATCTTTTCAATTAATAACTGTTCAATGCGCTTTAATTCTTGATAGGCGACATAGAGAAAATTACCCGAACCGCAAGCCGGATCTAATACCTTATACTGCTGTAATTCTAACTGAAGTGTATTTAACTCGCCAATCGTACCAGCTTGCTCAATTTTCTCCTCCCAGTAACGGCTAATAGTTGGGCGAACAATTTTCATAATATCCGCTTCTGAGGTAAAGTGCATTCCGTAAGTATGACGCTCTTCAGCATTAGCCGTCCCCTCAAAAATATTACCAAAAATTGCCGGACGGATCTTACTCCAATCCTGACGCGCCGCTACATCCAGAAACTCTAATTCTTTATTAGTTAATTCAATTGGATGAATTATACTAAACAGTCCCCCATTAAAATAATCCACTCCCTGATATTTACCAACGGGGGTAATTCCGGGTTGGTTCATCTGTTGAAATAATCCCCCCAAGACATCATAGGAATTGCCCCCATTTAGACACTCTTGTACACAAGAAATAAATAAATCTCTCGGTAACAATCCTCGATCCTCAGCAAACATTGCTAATACACACTGCAAAATAAATCGCTGGGCTGTCAACTCATCAAAACCGCTTTTATGACCGCGTTTTTTTAACAGTTGAAACAACTCACCCATCCGCCGCGCTGCCGTTTCTGTAATCTCGACTTGATTATTCTGAAAAATAGGGGTACGATTCCCTACTTCCATAAAATTGAAGGCACTCACCCGATTTTTCAAATCGTTGAGATTTACTCGATCTACCGGTTCATCTATTTGAAGATCAAAATCAAAAATCCAGAACTGATCAAAATTACATAATAAGACATAGCGAGGGCGATTAGGAACCAATCGACTCCAGTATTCAAAAGCTTGGGGATAGTGCTTACTTAAATCTTCTCCTCGCTTTTTCATTTCAATTAAAACACGAGGTTTCCAAACTAAATCAGCAAATCCCGTTTTACCTTTCTTGCTACCTTTAGTAATCGCCTCCTCATAGGTTGCACCCGCTTCTAACGCACCTTTATGACCAAAAGCTCGAAAGAAACGGTCTAGGAAAATCTGAGCTTCTTTCCTTTCTTTGCCAGTAATGTGCTGTTGACAAAAATCAATAAATTCCTGTAAGCTTTCAAGAGTAGTAGTCATCTTTTGCCTTTCTATTGGATTAGGGTGGGCGTTGTGGTGCGATCACTATCTTACACGATAAAATAAAGGAACTGAGTTGAAATCGAAGTCAAGCCTATGCCAATTCGAGGCGTTGTTGAATCAAGGTATGAATGGCAATTGTGCATCGTATCCAAAAGTTAGTTTGGGTCTAGGTTTTAAAAATCCCACAAGAGAAGATTTATATCTCAAATCAGCAACGACTTGGCGAGATAAATTTTTTCGTTGTGTTTAATTGATTGAAAAAAATCGACAATAGGACGAGGATAATTAACCCCTAAAATCACCCCATAACGCTTTTGTTCCTCCAGAGATAATTTATAAGGTTCGTGAATTTTATCGCCTTTTATTAGGGCTAATTCGGGCAACCAGTGACGTAAATAATCACCTTTGGGATCATAATCTTTCGACTGTTTCGGGATATTAAAGTAACGAAATCCTCGTGCGTCATTACCGACACCAGCAGTGTAATTCCAATTACCCCAATTACTACAGACATCGTAATCAACTAATAATGACTCGAACCATTCTGCTCCCATACGCCAATCAATACCGAGATTTTTGGTCAGAAAACTAGCGACATTTTGCCGTCCACGATTTGACATAAATCCTGTAGCAGCTAACTCTCTCATATTAGCATCTACAAGGGGATAACCAGTTTTTCCCTCACACCAAAGATTAAATCTTTGCCAATCTTCTAGCCAGGGTAAATTAAGTTCTTGCAAACCAGATTTATAAAAGATTTTATTCCCGTGTTTACTGCAAATAAATCGAAAAAAATCTCGCCATAATAATTCAAAAGTTAGCCAATAAGTAGAGTCATTTTTTACTCTTGTTTGCTCATATTTTTGTACTTCCTCATAAATATAACGGGGGGAAAGACAGCCAAAACTTAACCAAGCTGAGAATTTTGAGGAATAATTAGTCCCTAACATTTCATTGCGGGTTTCCTTATAGGTTTTTAAGGAATCACTATCCCAAATATATTCTTTAACCCGTGATTTTCCTGCTATTTCACCCCCTTGAAATGATAAAACACCTCCCTGGTCTAGAATTAGTTCTGTTAAGCCTAAATCCTTTAAAATAGGAAGATTTCCCCAATCTATTTTAGGTAATTTTGTCAACTTTTTCGGACTGGGATAAGTTGTTCTTATTTCCCAATGACGTTCTACTTGTTTACGAAAATTAGTAAATAATTCCGGCAGTTGATTAAGGGTAAAAGGTAAATCATCAGGATGATATAAAGTGGCTGTCCAAAAAGTTTTTATCTGCACAGGAATTATAGATAAAGCCTTATTTACAGCCTTTTCTACCGCTAATTCCTCTGCTGTAACCTCTTGATGATAATAAACCCTGGCTATCTGCAATTCTTGAACTAATTGCGGGATAATTTCTTCTGGTTTTCCCCGTCGGATAATTAAATTACTGCCTAAACCTTCCAGAGATTGTCGTAAATTTGCTACGCTTTCTAATAAAAATTTAGCCCGGAACTTGCCAGTTTTGGGAAACCCGTAGGAAGTAAAACCAAATTGACGCTCATCAAAACAATAGAAAGGAATTATCTCTAATTGTTCTTGAATGGCTCGATAAATTGCCTCGTGATCGTGAACTCGCAGATCATTCCGATACCAGATTAAAACCCGCATTTAACATCAATTAAAAGTTGATAACCGATCAATAAGTAGTTAGGTGTTAAAAACCATCAGATACCCCCCTTATTCAGGGGGGATTAAGGGGGGATCGAAACCCCCCTTATTAAGGGGGGATTAAGGGGGGATCTATCTTTAATTTAATTATCTTTTCCCGTAGTAATGGCCATAGTAACGATAATTATGGTTTTTCCGACTAACATTATTAGCCACTAAACCTAACACGGAAATATGGGATAATCTCAGATCTTCGAGCAGATTTTTCAGGGCAAAGCGATCGGTTTTGCCCAGTTTGGTAACGAGAACCAGTCCGGTGGCCATGGCGGCGAGAATTTTGGCATCGGCAAAAGCGGCGATCGGTGGTAGATCATAGATAATTAGATCGAAGGCTTGCTCTTGCTGTAAACGCGAGATCATCTCCTGCATTCTCTGGGAAGAAAGCAAGCGGGTTGGATCTGGGGGAATTTCACCGGCGGTAAGAATCGATAAATTCTCGTAACGGGGTAGAGGTTGAATTGCCTCATTCCAATCGAGACCCTCGGCGAGGACATTACTAAGGCCGTGGTCGTTATCGAGATTAAGTCGATGGTGAACCTGGGGTCGTCGCAGGTCAGCATCCACCAGTAAGACTCTTTGTCCCATACCAGCGGCGGCCTTAGCGATATTTATTGCCGTGGTGGTTTTACCATCTCCCGGTGATACAGAACTAACCACGAGGGACTTGCGGGGGGAATCGGCATCGAGGAGGCGAATATTGGTGTTGAGAGTGCGGAAAGCTTCCGAGAAGGGGGAGAAATTATAGTAGGAGGGGTTTTCGTCGGCCGATTTCCCAGTAGTATTAGGGACAGTAATTTTGCGATCACCGACTGTTAACTGTGGTAGGGCGGCGGTGATCACTTTTTCGATGGTGCCAAGGTCTTTTTGCCAGGGAATTGCGCCCAAAAGGGGTAGTTTGGTATCTTCTTTTAGTTCATCTGCACTATGATGAACGGGGTCTAATCTTTCAGCTAAAAAGGCCGCCCCCAGTCCTAATAAAAGGCCACCGATAACCCCTAAAGCCAGATTTCGCATAGGTTTAGGAGCAACGAAGTTTTCCCCTACTTCTGGTGGGGAAATTAGTTGCCAAGGCACCACTTGTTGTGCCACCTTGAGTTGAAGTTTTTGTTGTTCCTCCAGAAAACGGTCGAGACTGGTGGTGGCGATTTCCAACTCTCGCTGCAAATCCGTATAACGACGGGCTAAAACCGCCAGATTTTTGACCGAGGCTTTCTGTTGTTCGAGGGCCCGGGCAAGGGATTCTACCTTAATTTCTAGGGTTTGGCGACTGTTAGCGGCTTCCACCAATTGTTGGGTTAATTGTACCCGCAAAGCGCTCTGTGACACCAAAGCAGGGGAGTCACCCACTGTCTGGGGCAGTTTTTCTCCTAGGGTTCTCTGGGCTTCGTTTTGCAGTAGGGGCAGTAAATTAGCCCGTTTTTCCTCTAGGGTGGCGATTATCGGGCTATCCTTGGCAAAAACTGCCGATTGTTTGGCCAATTCCACTTCTACTTCCTGCAGCTGCTTGAGCAAATCTTGATAACCGGGAGATTCACTGAGATAAGTAGCGATAATTGCTTGATTAGGGTCTAATCCCACCTGTTGCTGTAAAGCCTGATAGCGAGAGTTAATTTCGTTAAGGGCAACTTGGGCACCCCGATAATCTTGTTCAGTAGTGGTTAACTGTTGTGATAAACGAGTTGCCTCTTTATCGGGATCGAGGAAATTGTATTGCTGCCGGAATTGCTGCATTTGTTTTTGTAGAGTATTAACTCGTTCCTGCAGCACGGGCAATTGAGCGTTAACAAAATCTAACCCTTGATTAATTTCGGTCTTCCGTTCCTGAGAACTATAGTTTAGGTAATGACGGGCTAAATTATCTAAAACCAGCTTAATTTTTTCCGGTTCCTCATCTTGATAGGAAACTTCTAAAACTTTCGTCTCTTTTAGTTGACTAATTTCGAGATCAGATTTGCCAGTTTTACTAATTAAATCACTGTAGGTAAAGTCGGGATATTGAGGAGTTATTTTACTAAAGATGGGGTTAAGGAGTTGCGGACTGGTTAAAACAGCGATTTGGGTATCATAATCGATGTCTTCACCACCTAACTGAGGTAGGATATCTTGGGCTGCCAGTACGGAAGGACTTTTATTTTCCTCGATGGGTTGACCGATGAGCAGCAAGAATTTACCTTGATAGATAGGGGTTTTTGAGAAAGTATAAGCAGCGATCGCAGCCGTCACCCCTAGGGTGATGCCAACGATTAACCACCAGCGATGCTTGATGACGTAAAGGAATTGACGCAGGTTGAGTTCCTCTCCTTCCTGCGTGACGGAGGGGATAAAAGCTGGTTGGTCAAAAACTGGCAGATTTGCTTGACTTTGGGTTTTTAAAGCCCCGTTTTGTTGGTTGTTCATCATTATCAAATAGTCAAGGGATAACTCTATTAAACCGCATCTAGTATGCCAGTATAGCTTAAGAATAATTTGGGAATTTGTCCAAACATGGTATCTATTTAAAATAGCCCCCAACCCTTATAGAGTAAGGAATATGACATCTAAAGCTGAAATTGACTTCGGGACACTTTTAAAGGATATAAACCGCAACCAGCTAGAGAACTGGAATCTCACTGGCAGGCCATTAACCCCTAAAAGTATTGCTATGCAAAGATCATAGCCGAAAAAGGCAAACTACGGGGTTCCCCGTGGACGCGGTTTAAAAGATTTTGCGGTAGCAATCTGGTTCGATTAGTCACCGCTTCATCATAACACCATGCTACAATGACAACTCTAGTTTTTCCGGTAATTACCAAATTAAGGTGCGTTTACCCTACCTAGCCAATGCCACTGGCCGCTTGACATACCCCCCCTGAACGGTTACAAATTATGGTTCTTCCGAACTTACACTGTAGAAAATTCCTCAAGCTCACTCTCTGCACAGCAATGCTCTAAAGTTGATAAATATCAATTTAACAAAAACTCAAAGCCTTAGTGTACAAGCTTTACAATCATAAGTTGTTGATAGTTTTACATAACAGGTTCGGTAGAGCCCAAATTATGTACTATTCTGCCAATGGCAATAAGCTGTACTGAATTTAAACCCACATTCCGCACCCTCAACTGTCACATAAGCTGTCCCCCTCCAGAGACTTGAGTAAAAATACTTAGCTGGTGAAGGTTTTCTGGGCAGCAGCTAGGGGGGTCTTGAAACCCCTAATTATGAAAAAATAGGAATTGTTGGAAAACTGAGGCGAGTGGACTGTTCGACCAGGAATCAATCAACAGAAATTGAAGTCAAAAATCTAGACC
>NZ_SFBO01000072.1:0-11907 GCF_007095705.1 Microcystis sp. Msp_OC_L_20101000_S702 | reverse complement strand
TCCATTTTTTTGCTTACCTCCACCTTAATTCCTTCTTTCAAAACTATACCTATCAATCGTTTCCCCTTTTTTTAAGTTTCTTCTCTTTTTGTTAAGAAAGATCTGACTAATGGATAGCAAGGGGGGCAGGGGGGATCGAACCTAAAATCCATTTTTAATTTAATTATAACCAGCTACTTATGTACAAGGTAAGGGGTTTAGTGGCTTGTTTCACAAAACAGATACAAGATTTTAAAGCTAGTGTCTCAAAAACCTTGCATCTTGATCAGCGATCGCCCCTACTTTTTCACCAAACTCTAATTATTTTTTACTATTTGAGTATCGGGGTGATTTTCCCTTAATTCCAAAATGTAATAAGACAGTTGAATAAAAATACTATAGTGATAATTCATGGGTTGTCTCCTTGATTTAATTTGGCTAGTTCCTGAAGTGCATTTCTTCCGTCTTTTTCTTGGTAGTGATCGGCATCACTACTATTTTTGCCTAACAGGATCAAGCTATATTATAAACGGGGATGAATTCAGTGGTTATGACCGCTATTACCTAATCTCCATAGTGTGTTTTGGTACGAATAATCAGAATAGTTTTATCGTCTTCATAAATTTCATAAAGCAGACGATCTTTTCGATTTAGGCGATAGGAATACAAGCCTTCTAAATCGCCTTTTAAGGATTTGCCAATATAGGGATTAATTGCAATTATGTTAGTTAAAATTTCTTGAAGTTTGACTTTCTGTTTTTGGGTGAGTTCGTCGGTATCTTTTCGCGCTTGTTTAGAAAAGACAATTGTGTAGGTTGTCATCCAAATACTTGTTCCATTGTGAGGGTTTCTCCTGCGGCATATTCTCGTCGTGCTGATGCAATATGTTGTAATAGTTTGGGATCTTGCATGAGTTCGGAGGTTTCAGCTAAGGATTCCCATTCTTCTTGAGTAATGAGAATATAACTGCGATTTTCACGAACGATCACTACTCCATCGGGTTCTTTTTCAGTGCGATCGCAGAGTTCTTCTAGGTTGGCTTTGGCGTAATCAACGGTAACTTGATACATAAATCGCTTACGGTTTGTGGGGATTAGTCTTATAATAAAGCAAAAATTGCTTCTTGGCTGACGTTTTCATTATTTATTTTGGGCTTTTTGGTTCTGATCGAGAAGAAGGCGATATGACAACTTTAGTAATGATCTAAGCCGTAACTTGCATAATCTCTTTAGCGGGAACAGCTAACACTAATTGATTAGGATAAACAATTTCTACGCCAATTGTCTCCATAAATGCTTCTTTTTCTGCTTGAGTGGCTGAGACAAAATTTCCTTGTTCATCATATTTAACCCAATTCCCAAATAATTCTACTAGATAAGCCTCCCTATTTTTCAGAACTTCTACAATTGCTCCAACTGTACCGATAGGCGCAATTCCGCCATCGGTTAAGGGAATATCTTCCGTTAGTTGAATATCATCAAATAATTTAAACTTACTCATTTTTATTACTCTAAACTTTTATTGATTGAAACTAGAAGGTACTGCTGTGACAAATCTCACCACATCTTCTCCTGTCAGGATAATCCAAACAGTACGAATTTGATGTAATTTACCGGAATATCCCCTGATTTTAACATAAGCACGATAGCGATCGCCATACTCTGTTGTATCTTGTTTTTGTAATATTTCGAGAGATACTGTCTCTAGTATAGCTTCTCGAATCGCTTCAGGATTATCAAATCCCATAACTTCACGCCAAAACTTACGTTTATCTCCACCAACGCCTGCTTTAGTGGTGTGGTTGAGCAGATAGTTAGCCTTAGATAAGGGAAATTCAAATTGAGTCGCTGAAATCATTTATGTCTAAACCAAGAAACCCTCGAAGCAATATTTTCCTGAGATGACGATTATAGCGTGTCATTGCGAGGGGGATATACTTGTATCGCATAAAATCATAATTCTCAGCCTTGCTTGCGATATTTTTCTAGTAGGTGTTTTTGATAAGTTGTCGGTTCTGACTGAGAAAAGGGCGATAGTTGTTTCAATTCTTTAACCCAATTTTCCCAAGCATTATTCATGGTTTGAGTTTCATTTTCTTTAAGTAGTTGCTGTTTGCTGTTCAGGTTTTTTATCCTTCCTTAAAAAGGGGGCTAATTTTGTCTTAGGTTACGCAACATTTCCACCATTTCGGGGGGAAAGCGTTGGCTTAATTCCTCATCAGGAAGTTGAGAAAGCATCAGATTATAATTATTTTTTACTGTTTGAGTGTTGGGGTGATTTTCTCCTAATTTTTCCGAACAAATAGCAATCGCTCTTTGATAGAGAGATTCTGCTTCTGTGTATTTCCCTTGAGACTGATAAAGATCCGCCAGATTGTTGAGACTGTTGGCCACATGAGGATGCTCTGCTCCTAATTGCTTTTCCCGAATCGCCAGTGCTCGCAAATAGAGGGGTTCTGCTTCTGCGTATTTCCCTTGAGCGCGATAAAGATCCGCCAGATTGTTGAGACTGTTGGCCACATCAGGATGCTCTTCTCCTAATTGCTTTTCCCAAATTGCCAGCGAGCGCAAAAAGAGAGGTTCTGCTTCTGCGTATTTCCCTTGATCATAATAAAGACCAGCCAGATTGTTGAAACTGTTGGCCACATCAGGATGCTCTTCTCCTAATTGCTTTTCTGTAATCGCCAGCGCTCGCAAAAAGAGAGGTTCTGCTTCTGCGTATTTCCCTTGAGAATCATAAAGTAACGCCAAATTGTTGAGACTGGTCGCCATATCAGGATGGTCGGAGCCTAATTGCTTTTCCGTAATCTCCAGCGAGTGCAAAAAGAGAGGTTCTGCTTCTGCGTATTTCCCTTGAGCGCAATAAAGACTCGCCAGATTGTTGAGACTGGTCGCCACATAAGGATGCTCTTTTCCTAATAGCTTTTCCCGAATCGCCAGCGAGCGTAAAAAGAGAGGTTCTGCTTCTGTGTATCTCCCTTGATCTTGATAAAGACTCGCCAGATTGTTGAGATTAGAAGCAACACTAGGATTATTGCAACCAAATAACTCTTCATGGATTTTTAATCCTTGTAAAAATAGAGATTCTGCTTGAGCAAAATCGCCTTGATATTGATAAGAAATACCTAAATTGCTCGAAGCATTTGCTTCTGATGTTTTATCACCAATTTGCTGGGCAATTTCTAATTGTTTTTGAAAATATTCAATTGCTTGCTGATATTTTCCTAAGGATTGATAAGTAATCCCCAGATTTCCGAAAGCATTTGCTAGGGCAAGAATATCGCCGATCTCCTGAGCAATTGCTAATTGTTCTTGAAGATGTGAAATTGCTTCTTGATACTGCCCTAAAGACTGATAAGCCGCTCCCAAATTACCTAAAGTATTCGCCAGCGAATACCGATCATTAGTTTCTCTAATAATTACTAATTGTTGCTGAAGATATTGTACTGCTTCTCTATATTGACCCCAAGATTGATAAATCATTGCTAACCGGCCAAGAGCAAAAACCTCAGATTGTTTATCACCAATATCCTGAGCTTTTTTTAAGAGCTTTTGATAGATTTTAGGATTATGTTTTTTGGGCGTAATCTGATCAAAGTTCTCAAGATTTAACTCTGTTTCATAATTACTAGCCTGAGCCGAATTAGTTTGATTTTTATAAATCTGAATCATCATTAGCCTCCAATAAATTTAAAAATTGCTCAAATTCTGATTCTGCGGATTGAATTGCCTGAATCCATTCTGATAATTCTTTAACTGTTATATTAACTTTGCCCTCCTGTTGACGAGCATTTCCCTTAAGTTTGTAGAAAATTGCTTTCAATTTACATAGACTTTCAATGCCGTAATCAAGATTAGAAAGAGAAGTCGAAATAGACTTGGAACTCTCACTGGTTGTATCTAAGTTAGCAGGGTTTTGTTTAACCTGCTCCCCTACAGGCGGCTGTGGTCAGGTGAAGTTAAAAGTCGGATTATGAATCGTTCCTTGATTAACAATTCCAACATTTTTCATCATATTAATAACGTAAGGATTAGATTGATTTTCCTTAACCACTTGTTTTGCAACTTTTTGTATTTCTGGATCTTCCAGTAAAGTCGCCATTACCTCAATCGTTTCAGGTAACAAAGCAGGATCTTGGTTAGCGGATTGCAACTTTTTTAAAGTATCAGGAGACTTGACTGCGATTAAATTTATCAGTTTTTCAAGGGAACCATCTAAGACAAGCTCCCCCACACGAGCCAACGCTCCCCCTAAAATAATCGTGACTCCTGTAGCCAATAGCGTTAAAGGTTCCATGATACAACTCCTTGCTAGTAAATGGCACTTAATTAATTGTTAGATAGTGTAACAGGCTTCTGGTTCTTGTGTTTTATCTTTAATAAGATTATAGCCTGTGAAATAACAAAATGCCTACCCCGTGGAACAGGCTTCTAGTTCTTGTACCTGATCTTTGATAAGATTAACGTATAACCTTTAATTCTAGTTTGCTTGAGTTTGTCGTTCATGGCTTAGGGAAAATAACGGTACATTTCTTTACGGTGCAAAACTCGTACAAAGGCAATGATATTATCCTCAATATAAATACCTACGCGGTAATCTCCTATTCTTAGCCGATAGTAACTCGGTTTGCTTTCAATAGCTTTGATATTTCTTAATTCAGCTAGACTATTGGCCGCTTCTACCTCCGCAATGACAGATTCAATTCGTTGTCGTAGCTTACGATCCTTAGATAGCGCCTAAATCTCGAAAAAAAAGGCGACGAAATTCAACTTGCATGATTTACTCTGCTAATAACGAAAAAATTTCTTCTCGACTGACATTTTCATCGTCAAGACCTTCCTCTATTGCCTTGGCTAGAGCAATATCCTCTATTACTTCATAAATTACATCTGTTAAAGTTTCCCGTTCTTGCAATAATAATTCATGCAAAATCTCTTTAACAATAGGCTTGAGTGCTTGAGCTTGATTTTCTAACATTTTTGTCTCCTAATCAATGTTTTGGTTAATTTTAATAGTCGCTTTTCCTGTAACCCTTACCCCTTTTGTGACAATTTGTTCTGTTTTAGTCGTTGTTTTTCCTTTCACTATTTGATCAATTTCAGCATCTAGTTCTCCCGCTTCAAAGTCATCTAAACCAACTTGGCTGATTTCCCCTGCTTGAATTTCCTGTCCTAAAATTCGTAACTCCTCAGCAAAAAGAGGATCTTCAGCCAAAATTATATCCAACTTTTTGGTAATAGTTTCAATGTCCGTACTGTCTCCACTTTCCAATTTAGCCAATGCTTGATTGACCTTGACCGATTTTCCTTTCTCCACAATACAGGAATTTTCGCCACAGCCTCCGCCGTAAAGTGTTTGGCTAAATCTCCTGTACCTGATTTAACGAACTCTTGGATTGCCAGAGTTACCAGTACACTCGCGGTTAAAGGGTCAGTCATCTTTAACTCCTTCAGGGTTTGGGTTGAGAGATTCTCTGTTCAGCGTAAGCCTTACGCCTCTAACGGTTTAGGGGATTACTCTCATAATAAAGCAAAAATTACTTATTGGCTGACGTTTTCATCATTTATTTCGGGGTTGTCGGTTCTGACTGAAATGTAATAGAGGATATTTGAGCTATGGGGAAATAGCCTGGGGACGTGAGAGAGATTTGCCCAGTGCAGTGTAGTCTTCGATAAGGAGATATAGAACTTCAAGGGCATTTTGTAGAGCTGCATTGTAGGTTTCACCATCGGTATGAGTATAGGGTCCAAACTCAGGTAAATGGGCGATAAATTTTTGGTCTTCATCTGACCATTGAATGGTGATGCTGTAGTGATGGGTCATGGGGTGTTTTCCTCGTCTAGATTTTGTAGTTCTTGCAGGGCGTTTTTGACTAATTCTATTATGGCATCCGATAGTAACTGGAATTGTTGCTATACTGGTGGCTCTTGACAAAAGATCATGTTAATTATTTTTCTGATGAGGATTATTAGTCACCTTTTCATGTACTATGGATCTATGGCAATATTTTTGAAGGATCACGATCGATGCAATCCCTAAGGCTTAGAGTTAAAACTGCTTGGAGAAGCAAAAAAGCAAGGACGATTATATCGTTCCTATTGCTTTTTATCTTGATGCCAATTTTTCTTTATGCTTGTTTTAGTGATCTTCCCAACCAATCATCGGAGCAACGGCAAGGAACCCTTTTGGTTTGGTATCCAGAAGAGGGCAATTTAACTAAACTAGTAGGTCTCGGTTTCCAAGAGTTTGAAAAATTAAATCCGCAGGTGACAATTCTTGAACAAGCTATTCCTATCGATGAGATACCCGAACGTTTTTTTAAACAATCTCAAAGTGGATTGGGTGCGAGTGTTATTCTAATTTTTTCGAGAAATATACCCAGATTAGTATCTGAAGGAGTACTGGGGGAAATTGACCGAAAAAATCTAGATTTATCTATCTATAATCCCCCAACCCTGAAACAAGTTAGCTATCAAGGAAAAATCTATGGCATTCCCTTAGGTTCTCGTACTCGTGTACTGTGTTACAATCAAAAAAAATTACAAGTTAGTACCGATCCGCTGCTGAAGCAACCTCCCACCAGTTTAGAGGGATTAGTAGAACGTGCGCGCAAAGGTTATTCTGTGGGGATAGTTTCCTCTTTTGAAGATACTTTTTGGGGAATGGCAATTTTTGGCAGCTATTTGTGGGACGATCAGGGTAGGCTGCAACCTCGCTTGGATGGTTGGGCAAAATGGCTAGAATGGCTAAAATTTGCCTCGTCACAGCCTAATTTTATCCTCAATCGTCAACGGGAATTGCTTCATGAGGCCTTTGCTAGAGGCCGCTTAACCTATTATGTGTGTAATTCTATTGAAATTGCCGATTTAAAAAACAGCCTCCAAGATGATCTCAGAGTCGCTTTACTTCCCCAAGACACTCAAGGTAAAGCAGCGCCAATTCTCTATACACGGGTGATGGTATTTAATCGTAATAATAGTGATAATGAAAATAGGTTGGGATTAGCTTTAGGAAAATTTCTCACTAATCCCGAACAACAATTGCAAGCAATTATCCAAACAGAAAGTTTTATTCCCACTAATCGACGGGTGCAGATCGAAGGAAATTTACTACCGATCGAATCAGTATTATTACAACAATCTCACAATGCCGTGGCAGTTCCTCTGGATGATTGGGAAAAGTTGAATAAAATTTTAGAAGAGGGAGAATTTTGGTATGAAAGAGCGATCGCTGGTGAAATATCTTCCTCAACAGCAGCCCACCAACTGACACTTTATATTCAATCAGGTCTTGATCAGGAAGTCAAGAAAATGAATTAATTATGAACAACAATATCCCCTCTCTTTCGGAAATAATTGCTAACCAATTATTATTTTTAGGACGCAGAAATGTTCAAAATCAATTAATGATTATTTTTCTCTGTTTAATTCTTGCTTGGTTATTGTCAAAATGGTTATGGTCTTACTTAGAAAAAAGATTTCCTCACGTCACCACTTTTATCCATAGTGATAAAAAATTAACCATCCGTCAATATTTTGCTATTCTGATAGAGTTTCTTAATTTTCCAGTTATTAGTATAATTTTACTGAATTTAAATTATCTAATTTTTTTCAGTCAAAATTGGACAATAGGAATGATTAGTTTATCTATAAAACTCCTGTGGTTTTATTTAGTTTATCGTGGTTTATTAGCTGGACTATACGCCAAGTTTTCCGTCAATAAAATTAAATATTATCATTTCCGGCTTTTAGCACCTTTATTGGTGTTATTTCTCCTGAGAATCATGATTGGTTTCTACAATAATATTCAGGAAATCGCCAAAGTATCTCCTTTCAATTTATTCAATAGTCCGATCACATTGGGAAGCATATTTATTTTGATAATAGCTCCCTATTTTCTGGTAATTGTTGTTGATCTTATAGAGACTATAATTTTGAGTATTGCTCATTTAAATCAGCAAGCTAGTCGCGGTGAAATTGAAGCAACTTTACTGTTAGGACGTTATTTTTTCATCGTCTTAGGTTTTATTCTCATCTTGGGTTATGTGGGAGTTAATGCAACAGCAATAGCGGCAATTACTGGTGGTTTATCGGTGGGTATTGGTTTCGGTATGCAGCAAGTGGTAAGTAATTTTATTAGCGGTATTTTACTATTATTTGAAAAAGTTCTCAAACCCGGTGATATAATTAATATTGAAGGACAGACTTCTCAGGTAAAAAAGTTAGGTATTCGAGCCACAACAGTGCAAATCCTTACAGACAATTCCGAAAAAATTATTCCCAATCAAAAGTTTTTTACTGAGGATGTCACCACCTATACGGGTAGTGATAACTTGATTTATTGTTCAATTGTTATCGGAGTTGGTTATAATTCCAACGCACCACAGGTGATGAATTTATTGCTAGACATTGCTGATCAACATCCTAACATACTTAAAAACCCGCAACCAGTAGCCTTTTTTATTAATTTTGGTGATTCTAGGTTAAACTTTGAATTAAAGTTCTGGTTGGATGATGTTAACAGGAAAAAGCGAGTAATTAGTGATGTTAATTGTGTTATTCTTGATAGGTTTACTCAACAGGATATCGAGATTCCCTTTCCGCAGCAAGATATTCATATTCGCAATAATTAGCAATTTAAGTAGTCGTGCAAAATTAATTTATTGGTTAAAAAGCTTTATCAAAATGTCTAGTTAATTTTGCTTAGGTACTTATCTTGGTCAAAAACCTTATCTGATTATTTTCATCTCCAAATATATCACTTTCACTTATTGAATTTATGTATTTATCGTTTTTTTGTTAATAACCAGTGTCTTGACAAAAAAACAATTTTAATATAAAATCCACACTAGGTAATATGTTCAGGAAATAGCTCGTAATTTAGAATCGAAATCGCTCAGATTAATCTATCGAGGTTTTGCTCATGCTTTTTGGTTATACTTTGCTTGGCACTTTATCGATTTTTGTTGAACTTAGACATCAATCGCCGTGCGACTTTTTTCCTTTAATTGCTGTCATCTACCCTAACTAAAAATTCCATGATTATCACCAGTTTACAAAATCGTTTTCCCAGAAATAATCCCACCCGTCGGCTGCGAGCTTTTCTACTAGGCCTTTTCGCCGCCACTATGACCGCCTTACCCCTAAAAGCCGCCGAAGAAGTTGAATTTGTCTATACTCCCCTCGTCTTTTCTGTATCGGTAGCATCCCTAGAAACCTTTGCTAAAGAAGGCAAAATTGATGCTAATTTAAAACAATTTCTAGCCAGAGTAACTCCCGAAGCAAGAGAGCAGTTTCGTGAAGCTTTATTAACAAAAATTGACATTAATCCTGTTTTACTATCTCGTTTTTTTAATAGTGTGATGGGTGCTGATATGCTCTCTCGTTTGGGCAAAGGCATCACCATTGAAGGGGGAATTAATGGTAAATATGCCCTGCGGGGTGCGATTGTTAGTGCCGCTTTTGAGCCGGGGGGATTAACCCTTTTAAATGTGCTGAAAAAATTCCCCAATAATATCCAGTTACAGGGGGAAGAAATCCTCGGATTAGCTAAAACCATCGATTATGCAGTTTATGTGGCGGAAATATTTATTAAAGATATGCGCCTCTGGACAGCCGAGGAAGCCGCTGCCGTTAAACCACCGATTAATTATACCAGTTTACCCGATCTGCGTCAGCGCGGTAGCTTTCAGGTAAAAAAAGAAGTTTGGAACCTAACCGATAGCAGTCGCAATCGCAGTTTATATGTCAATGTTTATATCCCGCAAACTTTCCGAGAAGGTAAAACACCTGTAATTATTTTTTCCCACGGATTAGCCTCGCGACCAGAAGATTATGCTCAAGCAATTGAACATCTAGCTTCCTACGGATTTTTAGTAGCGGCACCGCAACACCCCGGCAGTGATACCCAATACCTACAAGGAATGTTAGGGGGGTATTATCGCAATATTTTTGATGGCAATGAGTTTATTAATCGACCCAAAGATATTAGCTTTGTCATCGATGAATTAGCAAGACGTAATCCTAGTCAATTTCAAGGTCAACTTGACCTCACTAATGTGGGAGTAGCGGGTCATTCCTTTGGAGGTTATACATCTCTAGCTGTTGCTGGCGCACAAATTGATTTTGATAATCTCGCCCAAGATTGTAATCTTCCTTACTCCGGTATTAATATCGCCATTGTACTGGAATGTCGCGCCCTGGAATTACCTAGACAGGTCTATAATTTTCGTGATGAACGAGTCGCGGCTGTCTTTGCAGCTAATCCCGTTAACCGCAGTATTTTTGGAGAAAAAGGTTTAAGTAAAATCTCGATTCCTGTCCTCTTGGGTTCCGGAAGTTATGACCCAGCAGCTAATCCGATTTTTGAACAGGCCATTCCTTTTACTTGGTTAAAAACGCCAGATAAATATCTGGCCATGGTGGAGGGACAAGCTCATGTAAATTTTACGGAATTGGATGCAGGAATGCAAAAAACCCTAGAGTCTGTGGTCGATATCACTTTACCCAATCAAAATTTAATCGAGGATTATGCGGGGGCTTTATTGGTCTCTTTTTTTGAAGTTTATATTGCTAATAATGACAAGTTTCGTCCTTTTCTTCTGTCTAGTTACGCAGAATATCTCAGTCAGGGACAAAAGTTTAAATTAGACTTTATTACTGCCGCTTCTGACGAGAAATTATCTCAATTGATTGAGAAATTGCGAGTACATAGGCAATAGGCACTCTTGCAATAGTAAAACGGAGGGTGCGTTTTTTGGATGCTACTCGTCTTTTATCTTTTGTAGCAGCTTTTTTTGCTTAATCCCATAGGTAGCAACTTAGGTTATCTAAAAGAACACCTATTCGATTACCCTGCCCATCGGTGATACACCTTTCCTTTAATTTCATTTGAGAACAACTGCCTTAGTTAATTTTCGTTCTAATTATAACTCAGGTGTTAACGCCTAACCATGTTGATCTATCCTTCTGGAAAAAAACCTTCAAGCTTTGGGAACTCTCACTCGTTCTAATTTCCTCGAAACTATTCCCAACTTAGCGCCTTTAATCCTTCATTTTGGGGGGGAGGTCGCTTTAAGAGAAGTGTATCAGGGAATTAGGGATGTTAGTCAGTGGTGGCGGTGATTCTTGTTCTATGAATTAGCCTCCACCTTACCCAATTGAATCAGCAGTCTGCTCCCCAGTGCCTTCAGCAAGCGCAGAAATCCAATAAAATCTGACAGGGGGACAAGCTGGCTGAACTCCTTACAGCATAAGCTTTTTGGGGTGTTCGAGCGAAAAAGTTCGATGCAGATCACTCCCCATTGTTGATAAAGATTTCTAATAAGCTCGCCCAAATCCCTGATTCTCTCGTTAGCTTTTTGGCTGAAAGGGATGTATCTATTTGTAACTGAGGAGCCTAAAAACCTTTGTGGACAACGCTTTGAGATGTCTTGTCCCCCTGTCAGCAATAAAATAGTAAATAGGTGACATCAGGAAAAAATTATCTATGGCAACTACATCCGAAGACGTATGGCAAATCTTAGCCGAATTAGCCACTGCTCAAGCCGAATTAACTGCTGCTCAAAAAGAAACTGACAAACAACTAAAGGAGACTGACCTAATATTGAAGGAAGTTAGTCAACAACAGAAGGAAAACGCCCAACAACAGAAGAAAACTGACCGACAACTCAAAGAATTAGGACAGCAAATTGGGGGACTCGGTGCCAAATTCGGCAGCTTTACCGAAGGACTTGCCCTTCCCTCAATGGAAACGATTCTCAGACAACGGTTCGGCATGAAAGTTGTTAGTCCCAGTGTCCGAGCAAGCGAAGATGGAAAACACCTAGAAATTGATGTTCTTGCCTATACTAATGGTGAGCTAAATACTGCCTATATCGTCGAGGTTAAAAGTCATGCTAGAGAGGAATCTATTACACAATTAAAAAGT
>NZ_SFBO01000071.1:0-46213 GCF_007095705.1 Microcystis sp. Msp_OC_L_20101000_S702 | reverse complement strand
ATAACTACAAAAAAGCTAGTCAAAAATACGCCAAGGGACATTTAAAAGTAAGTAGGCAACGAGAAGAGTTTGCTAAAAAATTGGCACTCCGTTTAATTCAGTCAAACGACTTGATAGCCTACGAGGATTTAAAAGTCAAGAACCTTGTGCGTAATCGAAAACTAGCCAAGAGTATTAATGATGCTGGTTGGTCACAATTGAGAAAATGGATTGAGTATTTTGGCATTAAATACGGCCGATTAACTATTGCAGTTAATCCAGCCTATACAAGTCAAGAATGCCTTAATTGTGGTCGGTTAATCCAAAAGTCTCTATCAGTCAGAACTCATGTTTGTTCCTGCGGATATGTGGAAGATAGGGACAAGATGGCGGCATTAAATATACTCAAAAAAGCTACGATAGGGCATATCGGAAGCTGGTCGTCAGACCTAAACGCTTGGGGAGATTTAAGCTCTATTTTGGTTGGTAGAAATACCTGCTAAGACAACTTGAGTCAGTGAACCAAGAATCCCTCGCATAAGCGCGACGGGAGTGTCAATATCTCAAGTAGTCAAATTTTTGCTCACCATTTTTCGCCTAGACTTCTTGGGGTTAACCGGATTGTTGGGGAAATTAGGCAAGGAGTCTAGGTTGATCTAATGCTCAAGGACACCTCGAATAAAAGATTTTGTTAACAAAGTGTTGGTCGAGGAAATCTCCTTGATCTACATTGATGAAGAGGGAATTATTTTCAAGAACTAACAAGGCGCTCCGTCCCTCAAAATTCGATTTTTCGAGGTAGCCTAGACATAACGCCTTGGTTATTGGCTAAAATTAAACTTTTTTTGCCCATCAATTTAAAAACTTGCGTTTTTTTGATCATCTTAGCCTAGAGGACTGAGTAGTATGAGTTACAGCAAAGTTGATTTGTTAATTTTGTCCATCAGTGTAATCTGGGTTAAATCTCTCACTTTTTCCCGTTATCAATTACTCAAGGGGTAGCTCGATCAATTGGACTTATTGAGAAAATCTTCGCACTAATTGAGAGTAAACCAAGGTTTGATCAGGGTTTCAGGCGGTGCAATGCTGAAGTAAATCTATTTTTCGAGGTACCCCCAAGAGGATCGATAACCACTGATTCCGAGCCAGTAATGATACACTAGGCATGATTTAATTACAAACCTCGATCGCAAAAGGAAATAAATATCGATGAAAGCCATGATTTTGGCGGCAGGCAAAGGAACTCGTGTCCGTCCGATTACCCATACGATTCCCAAACCCCTGATCCCGATTTTACAAAAGCCGGTGATGGAGTTTTTATTGGAACTGTTGCGACAGCATGGCTTTGATCAGATCATGGTGAATGTCAGTCATTTAGCCGAAGAAATTGAGAGTTATTTCCGCGATGGTCAGCGTTTTGGGGTGCATATCGGCTATTCTTTTGAGGGTAGAATCGAAGAGGGCGAGTTAATCGGTGATGCCCTAGGATCGGCGGGCGGTTTACGACGAATTCAAGATTTTAATCCCTTTTTTGACGATACTTTTGTGGTTCTCTGTGGTGATGCGCTGATTGATCTCGATCTAACCGCAGCCGTTAAATGGCATCGAGAAAAAGGAGCGATCGCCACTATCGTCACCAAAACTGTCCCCAGAGAGGAAGTATCCAGTTATGGGGTGGTAGTTAGCGACGAGGAGGGACGGATTCTCAGTTTCCAAGAAAAACCGGCCATCGATGAAGCTTTAAGTACCTGCATTAACACGGGGATCTATATTTTTGAACCAGAAATCATTGATTTTATTCCCCCTAATAGTAAATACGACATCGGGGGCGAGTTATTCCCCCAATTAGTCGCTAAAGGTGCGCCTTTCTACGCTTTAAACATGGATTTTGAATGGGTGGATATTGGTAAAGTCCCCGACTACTGGCAGGCAATTCGCGGGGTGTTATCCAGGAAAATTAAAAATGTTGCTATCCCCGGCATCGAAGTCAAACCGGGCATCTACACGGGCTTAAATGTGGGGGTAAACTGGGATCGAGTCGATATTACCGGACCTGTGTATATCGGGGCAATGACGCGCATTGAAGACGGGGCGAAAATTGTCGGTCCGAGTATGATTGGCCCAAATTGTTGGATTTGTGGCGGCGCAACAGTGGATAATAGCGTTATTTTTGAATATTCTCGCCTCGGTTCAGGGGCGCGTTTGGTGGATAAGTTGGTCTTTGGGCGCTACTGTGTTGATAAAACCGGCGCGGCGATCGATGTGGAAGCGGCAGCCTTGGATTGGTTGATTACCGATACCCGCAAGGTTCCCCCAGAATTTGATCACCCTAAACATCAGGCAATTCGTTCTTTATTCAATGGCAAGTAGGCAACACCGCAACGGGGAACTTTTTACTTGATAAGTACCTAAGCAAAATTAATTACACATATCTAACCACTCCTTGCATGAGTGCCTTTTGCCTTTTGCCTTTTGCCTTTTGCCTATCCTAACCAAGACATTAATTTTGCACGACTACTTATCATGTTTGATTCTCCAGTTGATCTTCTCATTCTCTCCAATGGTCCTGGAGAAATATCTACATGGGTGCGTCCAGTTGTCAAGAGATTGCGACAAAACTTAACAGAAGATCGATCGCGGTTGCGGATTTCGGTGATTCTTTCCCCTTGTACTCATTCTATGGGGGCGGAAACGGAAGTAGTTAGGAAATATCCGGAAGTCGATCGAGTCCAGTCGCCAGAAAACTTCTTTAATTTTTTTTTCTGGGGAAAAACCGCCGATAATTGGGATTGGCACCCCAAGGGCATCGTTTTATTTTTAGGGGGCGATCAATTTTTTGCCCTCACCATCGGTAAACGTTTGGGTTATCGCACCGTTATCTATGGGGAATGGGAAGCGCGTTGGTATCGGGGGATCGATCGCTTTGCCGTGATGAATACAAGTGTATTAAATAATATTCCCCAACAATATCAGCATAAATTTACTGTTATCGGCGATTTAATGGTGGATTTGCCCACTGCTATCACCCCTGATGATGCTACCTTAATTGCACTCCTCCCGGGTTCCAAACCCTCGAAATTAGCCCAGGGTGTACCCCTAACCCTAGCCATTGCTGAAAAGATACACGCGCAGGCTCCCCAGACTAAATTCTTAATTCCCGTCGCTCCTACCCTAAATTTAGCTTATTTGGCGAAATTTGCCGATCCTAGCTATAATCCGATGATCACTAAAACCGGTTGGAGTGCTGCCCAATTAAAAAACGGCGAAAAACCCTATCTAGAAACAGATAAGGGGGTAAAAGTTGACCTAATTACCGATTTTCCCGCCCATAACCAGCTTTCTCGCTGTCATTTAGCTTTAACGACGGTGGGTGCTAATACTGCTGAATTAGGGGCGCTGGCAATCCCGATGATTATTTTACTACCGACTCAGCAACTCGACGCGATGAGAACTTGGGACGGTTTACCCGGTTTATTAGCTCAACTGCCGGGGGTGGGTTCTTTATTTGCTAAGATAATTAATCTCTATATGTTGCGGAAAAAGCGTTTATATGCCTGGCCAAATATTTGGGCCGGTGCAGAAATTGTTCCGGAATTATTGGGGGAATTACAACCAGAGGAAGTGGCAAATATGGCTAGATCTTGGTTAGAAAATCCCGAACAATTAGAGGCTATCCGGCAAAAATTGCGGGCAGTGCGCGGGCAAGCAGGAGCAGTGGATAAGTTAGTATCTATTATTGCCGAACAATTGTCTAGTTTTTAATCAATTAGATAATTAAGCTTGTTGGTAGTGAGGATCAATTGCGATTAATTTATTAACAGTTTGATAGAATTCCTGCTGATAAAATTCCCGTTGATTGCCGTCGAGAGCATTAATTAATTGTTCTTGACAGTAGCGACGATATTCCATTAAACTAATTTTTTCCATAGCTATAATAGCATCTTTAATTTGTTCCTCTGGTTGCAAAATTTCCTGACTGGTATGTTCATTTAAGTGAAATAAAGAATTAAAATCACGATTTTTGTCTGTAGTTATCATCAATAAATGATTCTGTAAAGCTGACATCAAATCTCTTGGTTTAGTAATTTGGTTTTCTAAATCTAGAATTACTTGCCATAACCAACGATAATCAGGGACATTAAAAATTAAATCTTTTTCATCCAAAAGTTCACAAATGAGCCTCCGATATTCGGGAGAATGGAGATAGATTAATAATAATAACCATTCGGCTTTTTCTGTGCCATTTTTTTCGGATTTATCTAAGATGTTTTTACTCTTAATTGCTGGGGATTTTCCTTGAGGTTTATTAACCTGTTTGGAGAGATTTTTTAAAATATAAGGCAAACGAGTCGCATCTTTTTGAGCCAAAATTTCAGCACAATAATCGAGGTAAAAAGTGCGTTGATTGCTATCGATTAACTTTTGCAGTAAACTCACCATACTATTAGCTATTTGTTGAAAATGTAGTCCCTGTTTTAAATCTTTATTAACCAACATTTGCGAGATTTGCCAATCAATCCAAAAAGGAGATTTTTCGATTAATTCTCGATAACTATTTACCCCGTCAGTATGGGATTTAAGAAATTCATCGGCATCTTTACCATCGGGAAGATTAAGGATTTTTAGGTTAACTTGTCCCGAATAAACTAGGGAGTTAATTTCCTCGATCGCTCTTTGTGTTGCTTTAATTCCCGCTTGATCGGCATCAAAATTAAAGATTATTTGTTTACTTTCACTGTAGCGCAAAAGTAGTTTAATTTGCTCTTGACTTAAAGCTGTTCCTAAACAGGCAACCACATTAGTAATACCGGCAGCATGGAGAGCGATTGCGTCAAAATAACCCTCCACAACTATCGCTAAATCTTGCTGAATAATTGCCTGTTTAGCTCGATCGAGAGCAAAGAGAGTTTTTCCCTTTTCAAATAGAGGAGTATCGGGAGAATTTAGATACTTTGGTTGTTCATTACCTAAACTACGACTACCAAAAGCGATCGCTCGTCCTTGACTATCAAAAATAGGAATCATTAAACGATCTCGAAATTGATCGTAATAACCGCTACCATTTTGACGCGCTTTAATTAATCCCGCTTGTTCTACTAAAGCCACAGGATAGCGCTTTTGTTCCACTAAATAACGATAGAGAGTTTCCCAACCTTCCGGAGAATATCCCAGTTGAAAAGCTGCGATAGTTTCCGCGGTTAGTTGTCGTTGTACCTTGAGATAATCTAACGCTTTTTCCCCTTGGGGTTGACTAAGAGCGTGTTGATAAAAACTCACCGCCACGGCCATTATCTCGTATAATTGTTCCTTGAGGGATAATTGCTGTTCTAATTCCTGACGCTGTTCTACTGCTAGAGTTTTAATCGGGATTTGATACCTTCTAGCAAGATCGAAAACCACTTCACTAAAAGATTGTTTCCCCACCTCCATAAAGAATTTAATCCCGTTTCCCCCCGCACCACAGCCAAAACAGTAATACATTTGTTTGGCAGGACTAACCGTAAAACTAGGGGATTTTTCCTCGTGAAAAGGACATAAACCGACGTATTCCCTTCCCCTTTTTTTGAGGACGACTCTCTCGGAAATTAAATCCACAATATCAATTCTTTGTTTAACTTCTTCGATCGTATCTGGATGTAGTCGCGGTGTATCCATAATCAGTTATCAGTTATCAGTTATCAGTTATCAGGAGATTTGCTTTTATTTATTCTCCCCGTCTCCCCAATTCATCATTCATCATTCATCATTCCCACTCCCCTCTCCTTCTCCCCCATCTACCCACTGCGATGGCGGCATTTTGTCCTCCGAAACCGAAACTAAGACAGAGACAATTGTGCAGGGAAAAATTAACAGCCGATCTAATTAAATTTAATTGAAAAGGCGACTCGCGCACACCGACACAGGGGGGAATTAGCTGATTTTTCAGAGCCATTAAACAAAAAGCCACACCTAATGCCCCCGAAGCCCCTAAAGTGTGTCCTGTTGCGCCTTTTGTCGAGCTTACAGCCACTTGCGAACCAAAAATGCTGGCGATCAGGTTTGCCTCCCGTTCATCGTTTAAACGGGTGCTAGTGCCGTGGGCGTGAATGTAATTAATTTCATCTTTTCTTAATTGACTTCTGTGCAAACATAGTTCTATGGCTTTGGTAGCGCTACGATTATCCACCGCCGGGGCGCTAACATGATCGGCATCGCAGGTAAAACCATAGCCCAAAATTTGCCCGTAGATGGCGGCATTTCTGCTTAAAGCCAGTTCTTCCGATTCAAGGACTAAAATCGCGCCACCTTCGCCCAAAACCAAACCCTCTCTAGCTCTATCAAAAGGATAACAGCCCGTTTTCGCCAAAGCTCCCATCTGTTCAAATCCCACCAGAGTTAAGGGAGTGATCGGAGTTTCGATCGCCCCGACTAAAACTCGATCGCATTCTCCCATTTTGATTAATTCTACAGCCTGTGCGAGCGACCAGATGCCCGTGGCACAGGCCGCCATGGGTGCTAAGACTGGGGCGCTGGTTTCTATCAATCTAGCGGTCAATACCGAGGCGCGATCGGGTAAACTATGTAACCAGTTTTCTACTATTCCCGTCGCTGCCATCCGTTCCCATAAACCCTGACAACCACGACTAGAACCGATAGTGACACCACAATCCTTTAAGGGAGGGGTTAATTGAGCGTCTTCAAGGGCAGCAATCAGGGCAATTTTGGTTAAATCCTCTAAAAATGCCGGTTTGTGACCGATTAAAGCCAAGGGTAAAGTGGGTAAATCAGAAAATGGTTGTTGTCTAGTTATACCAGTTTTGCCCTCTAGTAATCTTTGCCAACTCTGACTTAAATTTCCCAGAGAACTGATCAACCCAATTCCCGTCACCACAACATTCATTTATCAGTTATCAGCTATCGGAATATTAAATGATTGGGTGGGTTAGGGGGAAAATTAAATTATCGTCCCGCGAACCCACCCTAACCGATCGCTATTTTTTCAGATTTTCTGCACCAGAAATAACTTTGGCCGAGTCAATTTTATCCCCTTGTTTAATCGTATCGATCACTTCCATTCCCTTAGTGACATAACCAAAAACGGCATAATCACCATCGAGGAAATTGATATCCGACAGGGCAAAATAAAACTGAGAAGAAGCGGAATTAGGTTGTTGAGAACGGGCCATCGCGATCGCACCGCGTTTATGGGGTAAAGCGACGATGGGAGTGCGGGCCGTGGCCTGTTGACCGATTGATTTCCCATAAATCGGCTCTTTTTCGTCTTTAAGGAGAATTTCCAGGGGAACATAACGGGATTGCTTGGTTTCTGGATCAACAAAACCACCGGTTCCGCGACCTTGGGGATCACCACCTTGGGCGACAAAAGGCTGCGGTTCTGTAACCACGCGATGGAAAGTTAAACCATTATAAAAACCTCTCTCCACCAGATCCACAAAATTACCGGCAGTAACTGGGGCCGCATTGCCATCAATTTCGATCGTTACCGGGTTACCTTTGATGATCATCTCGACGACAGCAGTTCCATCTAAGCGGGGTTTGTAATTATCCATGTTGACACTGCCCGAACTGGCAGGTTGAGAGGTTTGGGTGATACTAGAATTATCGGGGGTGGAGTTAGCTTCTGGGGAAGAACAGCCGAAAAGTGTGGTCGTTGTGATTAAAAAAACACAAACCACAGACAGCCAGCCAGATTTTCTTATCTTCATCATTTTATAGCCAAAAAGAGCGAAAAAAGGCCTACAATCCCTCTAGAGGAATTTCCAGAAAACGAGCGAGTTCCGCTCCTTGATTTTCCAATTCCGAGAGGGACATCGGATCACCGACGCGAGTTAAAGGAATATCGCGACGCTGTTTAATCCGTAGGAATAGTTCCCGTTTCGGGTTGAGTCCTTCTCGCACTTCGGCCCGCACAGCTTGCACATCTTCCAGGGGCCAATCGAGATCAACGCGACGATTTTTGCCGGGGTAGCCCCAACGAAAGATTTTAAGTTTGCCAGTTTCCTTATTAAACTCGTTGTAACCACCTCCGACATTCCAGAGGAGAGATAACCAGAGATAGATGGCTAAGAGGGTCCCCGCAGTGCCATAAAAGAGGAGGGCGACCCCTTGGGGAATAAATTGTAAGGCACTGGTATCGCTAACGAGAAGTAGATTGACCTTCAAATAACTGGAAAGACCGGCAAGGAGAAACCCTAGACCGCCAATAGAGACGATTACAGCCCAAAAATAGTTACTAGGGCGACGCGCTCCCACTACTTCTTGCCGTAGGATCAGGCTATCTTTACTTGTTGTTTGCGCTTTCATGAATTCTTTTTAAGGTTGCCTAGAGTTATTTTACCAGCTTTTTTCTCGCCACTTCCCCAACCCCGACCCAGGGATGCAGCCGTTGATTTTTCTGGGTGTACCCATGTTTATCATAATATTTACTTATAGGTGAGTGGGGGAAGTTTAGGGGAAAATTCCCTAATCGTAATTCTCCTCGGCAACAATCATGCGTTAGATTTATTCGGGGTTTCCTTAATTTGTACCCAGTAAAGGCACATTCAGATACAGCACGGGTTATGGTCTTTTGTCAAGGGGGAAGTCCAATAATTAAATCTCTACTGTCAAGGGGGAAGTCCAATAATTAAATCTCTACTTTTTAAAATACAAATGGACTATTAAAAGTAAATTCGTAGTCAATTACTCATAACTTCGGTGGCCGATTGTAACCTTTAAGGTGTTTGTCCAAAGACCATATATAGACGCGGCGGCTTGGATTTTGATCACAAATTTTCTGCCAATCATGAATGATAGAAAGGTCTCCCAGTCCCCTACCTCGCATCGCTTCATCAGGAAACTCTTTTAACCATCCTTGCAGGTCTTCTTTCTTTAGAAAATTAATAGGGGTGAAGGGAGATTTTCCTTCAAGAGCTTGTGTTACCTGATTTACAAATTTTTCTGCACAAATACGTCGCTGATTGCCATCTACCTTTTTGGCCTTGGCAATATGATTGCCAGTTTCCAGAATGGTTGCCATTGGCAAAAAAAGAGATTCCCTAGCTTTAATTTTCTCTTCTAATTTTTGAAGTATTAACTCAGATTGACTCGCTTTGTGGGGGACATTAAGTATCTCTAAAAAGATCGAAGTATCGATCAGACAAATAGCTCCCATCAGGCTACTTCTCCCTGTTTTAATTGCTCTAACCAACTTAGCGCGTTTTGTTGACGTTGTTCTGCTGTGGACTTATCCTTTAAGAACTTATCTAATACTTGTTTAGTCATCAACTGACCAAGAGTTCCCTGCACAATTAATTCGGGGAAACGCTCTAAATCAGCTAATCGGACAATACGACTATCTCCTGCTTGCGGATCTCGGTAACAACAAAGTACATTTCCAATATCACTATCGGGTACTGCATCTAGTAACGCCGGGTTATGGGAGGTGATCAGTACCCTCAGTTTTCTTTCTAAGGCGATCTCCCGAATTTGCTTAACTAAATTATCTGCACGACTGGGATGAACACCATTATCGATCTCTTCAATAATTACGAAAGTTCCAGGATTTACACTTAGTAGAGTTGCAGCAATCGCTAAAACTCTCAGAGTACCATCAGACAACAAAGGAGCATCTATCTGATGTTCTTTGTTCCCAAAAGACTCTATTAGTTTCACCATAACATCCTTGCGGTCTGTAATGATAAAGCGAATATCGGTAATATCCTGTTCTGGTAATGAACGAATGAAGTCAAGCAACTTGTTTTTTTGAGTCTCTCCCTGCTGACAAACTGCGTAAAGAACACTAGAAAGGTTAGAGCCATCTTCTTTAATATCATCATCTTTAGCGTAAGCATAATCCCGCATTACTGCTGGACGAGGATCAAGAAAGACGATATTCCTCAAGGTTTCTCGAATTACTTTAGTAACTGCTGGAATAATTTTTTGTGATTTAGTATGACTTTGCTGGAACCGACTGGGAGTTTCCAATTGATAAAAAATGGCTTGTCGGTTAGAGCAAGGTATGTGGGGCTTATTTTTACCTTTGTTAAAATTGTTATACATCACCCTAATTTCATCGGTGTGTGAGTTGGGATCGCCATCAATTTTGTAAAGTGTTAATTCCTGATCTTTACTAGCTTTACTGACACTTTCTCCGATTATAATAAGTTGGTCTGATAATAGCCCAATTTCAATCTCGAAATCAGTCCAACCGTCAGGAGCGTTATCAATGTGTGTTCCCAAGGTAAAATACTGTTTTTCTGCACCGAAAAGATCGATCGCTTGTCCACGAGCAATTGCATTCCCGCTTTGAATGTTGCGTTCAATGTCATCTAACCTGCTGCCTTTCGCTAACCACGAAAGTAAGCGAATTGCTTCTAGTGCATTACTTTTACCTGACGCATTAGCACCGATTAAAAAGGTGATGGGAGCTAGAGACAAGGTTGCCTCCTGATAGCTTTTGAAATTCCGAAGAGTCAGCGATGTTAACATACTTTTCACCCATTAAATCTTGACTGGTGCAGTTTGAGCATTTGTACTAAAAGTTCCAATACCGGCGCAGCTTATAGACTCTAACAAGTACCGAAAACTAGCACCCATAACCTTGAAAACTCAAACTGTAGGGCAGGGCATATCCGAACAGTATAATCTAGGCTTGGGGAGATAAGATCGCTGTTTATTGGCATTAGGGCGGAACCCTTACCCTTACTGCATGGGGCTTCTCAGAAAAAATTGAAAAGACGCTACCGGGTACATTTTTCCCTTGAAAATGGCTGTACCGTTGACTGTATCTAGAGTAGAGCGATTCGGTGGAGTTGGCTGTATGGTGATCGCTAACCTTATGATCACAGATGATGTCATTAATCTTTAGAGTAAGCAATTCCCTCTTTAGCCATGTTTTTGCTGGTTTTCTGCCCCGAAACAAGCTATAATGGTCGAAAGGTCAAATTTGAAAATTTTTGCCGCAAACCCTATCTGCGTAAAGACTTCAGGATTTTGTGTTCAGTAGCTCATTGGTATTATATGGCTTTAACTCAGGCTCTGTAAGACTTTTAGCCATAGCTAGTATTTTTGTACGGGTAAAGTCCAGAGCTAAATGGTTGCCTTTTTTAACTTTTTTATTGATCTCATTAAGCATTTCTACTTATTGCAAGGGTGAGATGCTCCCTTATGAAATATGAAACTAGAGGCAAAGTCAAAATTAATAATCGTCTTAATTCCAATGAAATTAAAAGATATTGTCAACAAAGTCAAAATAGATTCTAGAAAATTAACCCAATATGCTCTCAATTTAGACAATCCAAAAGGATTAAATAAAGCCATCATGTTTCAACGCCACTTAGGATATACTCAAGATAATTATGAGCCACTTCTACAACAAATCGCTAACAAATCCCTTGAAGCAAAAGCTGTTTATCAAAGTACAGATCGACATGGCAAACGCTATCAAGTTGACCTAGAAATTACAGGAATTGAACCAGGGCAACAAGAAATAGTGAGGACTGGATGGATTGTTGAGCCTGATAGTGATACAGCTAAATTAGTAACTTTATATGTGAGAAAAAGACCATGATTAAACCAGAATTATTTGACCTTGTGGAATTATTAGTTGACTTGCCTGAACATAACTTAATGATGGGAGAACAAGGGACAATTGTTGAAGACTACAATGATGGTTGTTACGAAATTGAATTTAGTAATAATCTAGGGGAAACTATCGCCCTTTGTTCTCTCCCAATGCAGCAATTTATTGTAATCTGGAAAGCTCAGAACAAAACTTGGTTATCTTTAACAGAAAAGCTAACAGCTTTAATCGATAAATTACCCAAAGAAAAGCAACAAAAAGTTTTAGATTTCACCCGCTCTTTGTATCAATAAAATCGGAAAAATAGGCTATTCCAGAATTGTTATGCAAATAATTAACTTAAAATAAAAGCTAAAATTCATAGAGGGAGAGACTTACGGCACAAACAGGTTAATACCAAAAGATAGACAATAGAGTTAAGATTTGATATAATCGCCAAAAACGAGAGTATTTTACCTATGATAGTTGACAAATTTTTGAACCTAAAAGGAACCTCTATTCAAGGCTATCGACACCTAGAAAATATCGGTATAGTTTGACGAATCGAATCAAAAAATAAAAAAGCAGCCTGTCCTCGTTAAGGATTAGTCTAGGGCGTATCGATATTAAAACTCCTGCCAAACCAAACCTGGCGAAAGCCTAGTAAAAACACAAGTTTACAAAGCTTGGAGCCGAATAATTCACTGTGTGATAAATCCCAATTCCAAAGACTATATACCAGGAGTTGAAGTTCATGATTCATGGCGTGATTTTAAGCGGTTCCTACAAGATGTTGGTCATCCCCCTGAAAAAAATATGGTATTTTCTAGGCTAGATAAAAACCAAGGATTTTTTCCAGAAAATTGTGCTTGGCTTACGAGAAGTGATGCAAGTAGGCTCAATGCCGAACAAACCCAAAAGAAAGGTAAGCTTAGGAAAAACAAAGATAAAAATAATCGGGAAATTATGAATCACAAAGTAAAAAGTTTATCTGATTGTATGGAAATACAACTCGAATTACCTTTAGATCTATCAGTAGGTACAGCAGATAGAATTATTGTTGAAGGTATTCAAACTCAAGACCGGAAACCTACGAAAACTTTTTTTCAAACCGCAAAATCTTTACAATTGCAAGGAGATCCGGATTGGTCGGTTCAAATCGACGATCGATAATCAGGTTTCCCTCGATCGCTCGAAATCCTGACAGATCGATCGCTTCCTCGTGAAAATTATCCTAGAAATCTATTCCCAAGTAAAAGCGAATCGAGAACATTTTTTAACCCGCTCTCAAACAAAGTCGGATTTCCAAATATGAACCGCTCGTCGGGCTAAACTTTCTTGACGTTTAGCGATCGTGTCCGGTGTCCATTCCTCTGGTACTATATTTCTCGCTAGAGCATAATCGCTTTGTTGGTAAATCTCTTGTTTATCTGTATAGTATTGATTGCCGATTTGACGATTCAAATTAGCTTCTAAAGGAATCAAGTTACCGATCCGATAGGTCATTTCCTCGATCTCGTTATCGAGAAAGTCAACGCGCCATCGATCGCTCGGCGATTCTGGTAGAATATGCTCGATCGAGAATCCATCTTCCGCTATATTAGATCGACCCGATTCGTCCATTTCTAATTTCCAGAGAATATATCGAACCAGTTTTTTCTTTTGACCTCTGGTAGAAATCGAAAGAATCGAAAAATCCTGCACGAACTTAGTATCCGTGACATAAACCGATCGCAAGCCCTCGAAAACTTGCCTCGGAGTCGTCATTTCGCCATTATTTATGGCGATCGCTATCTTATTATAAATCCCTTCTAGCTCGTTCGGGTTAAGACTACTGACAATCGTGTATCGAAACGAAATTATACAAACCAATTTTAGTACGCGAGTGAAGTTCTCGATTGAAAATTTATGATATGCCGCAAATAAAACTGGATAGGCTTGTTTTACGCCAAATAGTTCAATTTCTCGAATATAAGGGATATTATCTGGAGTATCTTGCCAAAATTCATCATTGGGATTATTAAGAGCGATAAAAAGACCACTATATTCTTCGAGTTGTTCGAGTAATTCAAACGCGCTTTCAGCGTTTTGTATAGACTCTCGAACCCCTTTAAATAAACGTTCCCGTCTTACTCTCGTCCGCGTGAGGCTGAGATAGTAACGTAGGAACTCGGGGAATTTTTCCATTGTAACGGTATCAATAATTCCTCTCCACTGTCGTTGTCCTTCTCGCAAATCATCCGCCCCTCGGAAAAGAGAAAACAAATAATTTTTTAATAGATCGGTTGAACTTAGCTCTATCCCTCTAGCGTTTAGGGTCTCGAAAACCGTATACGCATTCAATTCATCTTCAACATTAATCTGAATAAATAAGAGTCTTTTGGCAACGGTATCCGTTAAAAAAATTGCCAGTTCTTTTCCACTGTTAACTACGCTTGTAAGCTTTTGCAATGAATCCGAAAAGTATTGAAAAGCTTTCCATAGGAGTTGGTTGGATTTTGCGAGCGATCGAGGATTGCGAGGAGGTCTAAAGTTAATGAGACGACTTTGATAAAAATCATTATTATTTTCATTCAAAATTAATTTACTAGATTCTTTTAAAGAACCCAGATCTTTATTACTCAAATAACCGCTTTTGAGAAGCCGTTGTCGTTCTCTATTCGCTTCCGCTTCTTCCCCCCGATCGATTAACGTTTGAATTTTTTCGATAATCGCTATAGCGAGAATACTAATCGTTACCAATCGTTGTTGTCCGTCAATAATTGTAAAATCCGTATCCGATCGCTGGGAACCCTGTAAAACGATCGCTCCCATGTAATGACTAGAATCGGGGTTTTCATAGAGCGTTTTAATATCCTGCCAGAGATCTTCCCAATTTTCTTCCTTCCACGAATAATCTCTTTGAAAAGGGGGAACTCGGTAGATTTTGCCATTGCCGATGAGATCGCTAAAATTGCTGGTTCGGGTATCTAATAGATGAGTACGGGGCATAGGTTCGATCGGCAGTCAGTTCATCACTTCTAACTTACCAAATATCGGCCGATCGGGTTCTTCGGGAATTGTTATGCAAATAATTAACTTAAAATAAAATTCGATGAGAGCAACTACGCTCAAAAGTAGCTAAAATTCATACAGGAAAGGACTTAAGGCACAAATAGGTTAATACCAAAAGATAGACAATTGAGTTAAGATTTGATATAACAGCCAAAAACGAGATTATTTTACCTATGATAGTTGACAAATTTTTGAACCTAAAAGGAACCTCTATTCAAGGCTATCGACACCTAGAAAATATAGCTATAGTTTGACGAATCGAATCAAAAAATAAAAAAGCAACGGCTCAAAGGCGTTAGATTTATTTGGGGTTTCCTTAATTTGTACCCAGTAACGGCACATCAGATACAGCACGGGTTATGGTCTTTTGTCAAGGGGGGAAGTCCAGCTATAGCAATCCTAAATAAATAGATCACTTATGATAATACCCGCTTTTTATTGACTTTATTAGCTATGAAGTCTTAGATATAGCGTTTTTAAATATTGCTTCTAGCTTGAACTTCAAGTTGTGCCATGATATTCTGAACTTCCACATAAACATCTGCTGTTTGTGTCGTATCTTCAAGGCGTACAACTACCGCATAAGGTACAGGATCAGGATTTTCACGATTCCATTTTTCGTAAGCAGCAATAGCTAATGTGTAGCAGTTTTGACTATACTCAGATTTGTGCTGCTTCCACTCGCATATTCCATGTTGAACTGTTCCTCTAGAACGTAGAGTAATACCGGGTTCAAATTTTAATTCTTTGGGATTTTCTCCAGTCTCCTCATCATTCTCCTCTTCTTCTACAGACATATACTTAATAACTTCTTCTTGGTCCACATTGCCTCTAAACATTCGCCATTTAAGGGTTGTTCCTAAGTAGGTTTCTAATCCCCATCGCTGAACTTCAGGAGCATAAACCACTGTAACAGTTAACCGTTTTACTTTTGTTGGTGGTGTTTCTACTAAACACTCAGGAACAGGAATCTCAAAAAACTTGACAGTATTAGGTTGAATTTTCTCCTGGAATATTAGAATTGCCGTGTATTTATCACATTCCGTTGCTCTGATATCATCTGGTATTCCGTAACCAACCACATTTAACCAATGTTTAGGTTTTTTCTCATCCATTGCCTGCTTAAAATTGTCAAAATTTCCATAATAGGGAGGGTAAGTAGCAGAATTAACGGTTAGTGCTTTCAATAAAGAGGCAGAAATATCATCAAAACCAAGAGACTGCATATCATAGAGAATACGAGCCATTTTATGAGCAACACGAGGAGCAGCAAAACTTGTCCCTGACTTATGAGTAATTGCAGGTGTCAGTTGATGACTTGCCATTATTACATTCATCCCTGGATTTTCTCTTACTGTGCCATTTTGATCTAATAAATAATTGCCACCATATTCCACTAACTCAGGTTTAATTTCACGGTTAATTCCAGGTCCACAACGAGTAAAAGGAGAAGGTTGATGTTTTTCTGCTATTGCCATTGCTGTTGTTATTTGTCCTACTGCTTGAGTAGTAGGACTCATAGAACCTACTGTAATAGCGAGTGATGCTTGTCCAGGGTCATAAATTGAGGCTTCATCGTCTATAAAATATTCTGGATAAGCTAATCCATCCCCATAATAGTATTTGACATTAGAAGTTGATATATTGCCTGTAACTGTAATAAAAACTATGTTATGTTCCCTGGAAAGTTTATCAATCGTTCTAGCTATCCAAGAACGACGAGGAATCGTTCGCTTTGCTTCTTCATGCCATTTTCGATTGATAAATTGAATAGATAAATTAAAAATTTTAATTCCAATTAAAGTAAAAGTTTTAACAACTTCTTCCAAGATTTTGGAAAATAATCGCTCATCTTCAATTTCATTATCTTGATTTAAAACTCTAGCACTAGCAATCCAAATCTTTCCTCTATTTTCTGCATTTTGGTATAAATTTAAAGCATAATAAGAAGCTAAAGAAGCCACACCAGAACCATGTCCACACTCATCGTTAGGATTATCTTTATCTGATTCAGTCCTAAGAAAAGAAAGGATTAAATCTTCTCTCACCACAGGTTTTAGAAAAGGATTTTCAATCGTAACGCCTGAATCTACAATACAGACCATTGGTGCATCTGAGGGAGGACTGATAAATTCACCTAATTTTTCAACACTAAAGTTTCTTAGTGTTTGATGAAATGTTTCAAAGGCTGGACGAGCATCAAAATAGACTATTTTAGTTTGCCACTTCCTATCTTCTACTAATTCTTGAAAAACTTCTCCGGTACATCGAATTACAGCACGACAAGTTCCTTTGATTTCTTCTTGCTCAAATAAATTTCCTTTAGTCCCACTCTCAAATAGTTTGGGCTCTTCGGTTTGTAGCGATTTTTGTCAATTATTTTCGATCTAGAGCGAACTAATCAATTAAATCCCTTGCCAGATAAGGATTTAGTCGATTTATGCCCCCCTATCGAACCATACCAAGTAACGAAGAGCCATAGTTTGCTTATTTCTTCTCGTATTTTTAATAACTCCTGTCTCTGCTGCTTTTCCCCCCTTTCTAAAGACATCATTTCAATCTCAAAAATTATCCAATCCTTCTGAATTAATTCATCATATTGCTCAAAAAACACTTGACAAAGACGGTCTTGGGGAGAAGCTTCTTCTATCGTATTAAGATAGGCAAAATCTTTATTAGGGGGTTGCCCTCTTTTTAAGTCTCCTTCCCCAAATTCCTCAATTTTTTCTTCAAGTTTATCTAATTTTTCAGTTCGAGGAACAGCAAGAGTAAAATGTTGCGTAGATTCAGCAATTGGTTTTAAACCTGTACCACTTAAATTAATTTTTTGTTCATGTTCCAGTTTAATTAATACGGCCTTTCTTTCCTCTTCAGACATTTCTTGTAGTTGACGAGAGATCCTTCTAACTTGCTGTCTTAAATTATCAGCTTTCTCTTTTCGCTGTTGGATTTTCTCTGGTGAAAGTGGCAGCAAACGAGGTCGTTCCTTACCACGTTTAGCCGTTTGAGGTTGAGTGAGAGATAAGAGGGGAAAATCTGGGTTCATTACACAATTATCCTAGTTTTTGTTCTTGCTTCAGATGAGGCTTTTTTAAAAGCTTTAAGTTGCTCGGAAATATCTTGACTTTGAAGTTGTTCTCGACCTTCAAGAATCATCGTTTTAATAGCTTCTATCGTGATACGTTGAATATCTGCATACGATAGTGAACTCATATTCTTAGCGATATATTCCAGTGAGCCATCAAAATAAACTCCATTTAAAAGACTTTGAAGATAAAACTCTCGTTCGGTTTTAGTGGGTAAGGAAAATTCAATCAAATCATCAAATCGTCTCCACAAAGCAGGGTCTAGTAAATATTGATGATTACTCGCTGCAATGACAATACTTTTGGATGAATCAAAAGAATCCATAGCTTGCAGTAAACTATTAACAACTCGTTTGAGTTCCCCTACATCATTAGGGTCATCTCGATTCTTGCCCACTGCGTCAACTTCATCTAAAAGCAGTACCATTGGAGTTGTGTTAGCTAAATTAAAAACACGCTGGAGATGAGAAGCAGTATCTCCTAAAAAACTAGAAATAACAGCACTTAGTCTTAATAAACCTACTGGAAGCCCAAGTTCATACGCCAAATATTTTGCGGTAAACGTTTTACCACACCCAGGAGGCCCCCAGAAAAGAAGTTTAGTCTTTGGTAAGTATCCATACTTAGCTAATTTTTGTCTTTGACGATGCTCATCTAAGACTCTCTCTATTTTAGCTTTAGTTTCTTGATTAAAGACAATTTGAGTTGAATCTATAGAGCTTTCTTCAAGTATAACTAAATCCTCGCCACTGCGACGATCTTTAGGGAGTAATCTTAATCCATTCTGTGGAATCTGTTTCAACGGTTGCTTTCCTAAAACTTGCTGTAGCTCTTGAGCAAGAGCATGATGATTAGCGGCTAATTCATCGGCAATAAGAGACTCCGCCGCTCTGTAAAAAGCAACATCGTCACGCTCTTTGAAGGCTTGAAATAGCCTTTTAAGTTGTTTTTCAGCTATCATCATCTCATGTCATGGCTCAAGTTTACACTCAGAGACTCGCCCAACAAGCCAAATGTGTCTCCGATTATCTAAAGGTTCTCTCCACAAGTTATATTAAAGTCGCCTGTTTAAAATTTATTCAATCTTAATAATATTATTGTACTAACTCTAGACCTTCTAAAGCAGCTGAGGTAAATTGTAAATTAATATTATGCCGTGAGACTGTGATACACCTCAAACTTAAACAAGTCTCATTTTTTTTTATTTGTTAATCTTTTCTTTTGCCTAGACAGGTTTAACTATATCTTTTTGTCGAAAATGCCACTAATTACTTTTTGGGATAAATTTACCCTTTACATAGTAACTTTTATATTCTGACTTTTTCAGCCAACAATATGTAACCCAATTAATTGAAGACGGGTTGACTGACCGAGAAAATGACAGTGAACCGCATCCCTAACCATCGATCGCTGGGTTTCTAGCTCCTCCGCTTATCCAAAAAACGATTTCTCTCAGAGTATTTCTAGCTCGGATTCACTCTTGTTAAAAATTGTACCAGACAAATAAAAAAAAGGGAGGTCTAAGAACCCCCCTCAATAGTTAATAATTAGATGACAACCAAATTAGTAGCGGCCGGCATTGGGTTTATGAACAATAAAGCTCATGGTTTGACATTGTTTGATGTTGTCAAAAGCGATAACGCGGATATAGCAATCAGAATACTCGGTGCGGCACTCGCGAACTTCATTAAGAACTTCTTGGGGGCCAGAAACAGAGAATAAAGGCAGTTTCCACATCGTCCAATGATAATCTGCGGGTTTGGGATCTTTTTCAAATTCCACAGCAGGAATATAACCCTGATCGATCATGTATTGAATTTGTTTAGCAATTTGTTGATCGGTGAGGGGGGGCAAGTAGGAAAGAGTTTCGTAACGCTTCTCTTTAGGTAAAGTTTTCATGGGTTTCTTGATTCCTTATGGGTTGGGTAGATCATCAACATCGAGATTTAATTCCGATGTCTCTGGTTGACTTATAGCAGTACGGGTGAGACGTTCCAAAAGTTGCCGACGATGTTCGGTATTGTCATTAATAATTCCCGTTTTTACCATCTCTGGCAAGAACTCTAAAACCTGTTCGGCTAGATGTTCTCTTACCGTCATGATCCGCAAAACTAACTCTTTATTCTCAGTCATCAACCCCGCAATATAGGCCTCGCCATCCTGAATGGAATGGCTAGAAGTATAGTGACTCAGCCAAATAGCCAAAGTGGGATTAGTTTCTGACAATTGATCGATAATCGTGCGAACCGCTTGGTAAGTTAGGTAACTTTGTAAGACTTTCGCGGTATCTTGAACAACTTTTTTCGGATACATTTTATACAGTTTTCAGTTATTGGCTAGACAGTTATCAGTGTTGAAATTCTAGCGACTGCTTCCCGATTTTGGGCAAGTCCCCGGCATTATTTTGCACCGATAACTGCTAACAATCTTCTGAAGGGCTGTATTAGAGGGTATCCATAGCCTCGAACTCGAATTTGATTTCTTTCCAGAGTTCGCAAGCGGCAGCCAGTTCAGGACTCCAACGGCAAGCTTCCCGGATAACGTCGTTACCTTCGCGGGCCAAGGAGCGACCTTCGTTACGAGCTTGGATACAAGCTTCCAGAGCCACACGGTTAGCGGTGGCACCCGGTGCGTTACCCCAGGGGTGGCCGAGGGTTCCACCACCGAACTGTAAGCAGGAATCGTCACCGAAGATTTCCACCAGCGCCGGCATATGCCAAACGTGGATACCACCAGAAGCAACCGGCATTACCCCGGGTAAGGAGGCGTAGTCTTGGGTGAAGAAAATACCACGAGCGCGATCTTCTTCTACATAGTCTTCACGCATCAGGTCAACAAAACCCATCGTGATTCCGCGTTCACCTTCAAGTTTACCGACAACGGTTCCCGAGTGCAGGTGATCACCACCAGAGAGACGTAAGCACTTAGCTAAAACGCGGAAGTGGATACCATGATTTTTCTGACGGTCGATAACCGCGTGCATTGCCCGGTGAATGTGGAGCAGTAACCCTTTGTCGCGGCAGAATTTCGCCAGGGTGGTGTTAGCGGTGAAACCACCGGTGAGGTAGTCGTGCATGATGATGGGGGTTTTGATTTCGGCGGCGAATTCAGCCCGTTGCATCATCTGCTCGCAGGTAGGAGCGGTTACGTTGAGGTAATGTCCTTTAACTTCGTTGGTTTCTGCTTGGGATTTAACGATCGCCTCTTGGACGAAAAGGAAACGATCGCGCCAACGCATGAAGGGTTGAGAGTTAATATTTTCGTCGTCTTTGGTGAAGTCTAAACCACCGCGGAGACATTCATAAACGGCACGACCATAGTTTTTAGCGGAAAGGCCGAGTTTGGGTTTGATGGTGCAACCGAGTAGGGGGCGACCGTATTTGTTTAATTTGTCCCGTTCAACGGTGATACCGTGGGGAGGACCTTGGAAGGTTTTGATTAAAGCGACGGGGAAACGGATATCTTCTAAACGGAGACCGCGTAGAGCTTTGAAACCGAAAACGTTACCAACGATCGAGGTGAGGATGTTGGTGACGGAACCTTCTTCAAATAGATCTAAAGGATAGGCAACGAAACAGAAGAACTGGTTATCTTCGTTGGGTACGGGTTCGATATCATAACAACGACCTTTATAGCGATCAAGGTCGGTTAAGTTATCGGTCCAAACGGTGGTCCAGGTACCTGTGGAAGATTCCGCCGCTACCGCCGCACCTGCTTCTTCAGGAGGAACTCCAGGTTGGGGTGTTACCCGGAAGCAAGCTAGTAGATCGGTATCTTTGGGGGTGTAGTCGGGGGTGTAGTAAGTCAGGCGGTAGTCTTTTACGCCGGCCTGGAAACCTTTGGATTTGGCTTGCACCATTGGGATTATTCCTCCATAAACTGCATGATTAGTCGCACCTGTAAAATCTCGCCGTCAACCGACATAGATTTTTCTTAAGCTCCTTTCCCCTGCTGCTAGGAGCGAAGTTAGGGAGCAATTTTCACTAATGTTTTTTTCAACTGATCATCTTAACACGAACTTTATCCTATTCTGATCATTTTTTTTCTCTATCCCCAAAATTTTGATTGTTTTTTTTTCTCGGGGGGATTAGTTTCTTTAATCTGTCGTCATCTAACTTTGACAATCTCTACAAAAACACAAAAAAATCAACAAAAATTTACCTGATTGACACGCAGAAACTTCTGCTCATCAGGCTTTGAGCGATTAAAGCTAATCCTTAATTGAGGAAGATTATCAATAATTACAACCTCAAAAAATGTCGGCAATCGCTAAAGATGAATTAGATTTCTAAGCAATTATACCCAGTACCTAGAGGACAGTTAGACAGCAGTGAACTCTAGATAAATTAGGTCTAATTACTCAGTAATTATTGTTGAGATTTTTGGCTTATGAACGATTATTTTCCCCTTCAAGAATTAAGGTTATTGTTGCCATTAAAACGATGACGTTCTGGAAATAGCGTGACCAATAACTGATTGATATAGACCTTTCCGACCACCGATGCTTGATTCGGTCGGTTAGTAGTAGATGCTGGTTCTCTGGTTTCCGTAGGACCTGCCTCGGCGACCATTTCCTCGCCATCCCAAGGACTGGCCACGGTTTCGGAGACCACTTCCTCCACTGACGGCACTGGGGACACTTGACTGACTACGGGTTGCGGTTCCGGTAAAGGGGGTCTTTCCGGTTCCGATCGGGTCGCTGACACTTCGATGGTAATTTGACGGGAAGTATCTCCGATCAGGGAACCGGACGGCACGAGCGACATCGCTGCCACAGAAGCATTAAAAATCGTTGTGGTTGACCCAATACAGGCATTTTCACCGATTTCACCCCGACCGACGACGAGAACACCTGTACCTAAAATTGCTCCCGCACCGATAGCAATAACACCCTGATAGGCGGTTAAAATTGTTCCCATACCCAGGCAAGCACCCGCACCGATAATTATTTGGCTATTGGGGGCTGCTCGGAGAATCACCCCCGGAGCCACGATCGCACTCTCATCAATGGTTACATCACCATTGACATAGAATTCCGAGCGGCTAATAGGTTGAACGGGGGGTAAGGACATAATTGACAGTTATTCAGTGATCAGTGATCAGTGATCGGGGGTTAGGGGGTAGGGGTTAGAGTTTCCGGTATTTTTCCCGGTCTGCCAACACCTAACACCTATCTCCCTTCACCGATCGCCGAGTCCTGAAATTAAGGGCGTTGAATAATCGATTCGAGAACACGACGTTTCGCTTGGGAGTCAATCCCGATCAGACGAACGTATTCCCCTTGATGGTCGCGCAGACAGGTTTCTAAAGCGGCCACCACATCGGATTCGCGACTGCTCTCGATCGGGGTGCAGCTTTGCCAAGAACTGGTTTTAAAACGACGTTTATCCGCGTGTTCGGCCCCGATTTTGTGACCTTGGTTCAATAAAGAGCGAATTTGAGTGATCGTTTCTGCGGTTAAGGTACTGGTTAAAGTGGCAGTACCGCCGCCAGAAGAACCAGAAGCATAGCTTTTGAAACTCGGTTCAGCAACGGTGGCGGTTTTACTGCTGCCATTGCTAGCCACCGAACCATCGGGACGCTGGATCACCGTTTCTAAAACCCGTTTTTTGGCCTTAGCATCGATACCGAGTAAGCGGACGTATTCGCCGCTATGTTCGCGTAAACAATCTTCCAAAGCAGTAATTACATCAGATTCGCGATTGCTTTCGATCGGGGCGCAACTCTGCCAAGAACTGGTTTTAAACCGGCGTTTATCCGCGTGTTCGGTGCCGATTTTGTAGCCTTGGGCGAGCAGGGAACGAATTTGAGCGATCGTTTCCCCACTTAAGCTACCACTGCTGCTATGACTGGCTCCGTTACTAGCGGGGGCGCTGTAGCTGCTGGCTTTGCCGCTGCCGTTACTAGCGGGGGTGCCGCCGGGGCGGTGAATAATCATTTCGACGACCCGTTTTTTCGCTTGCGGGTCGATCCCGATCAGGCGGACGTACTCATCGCTATTTTCAGTCACGATCGCTTCAATATCGCGAATGATGCCCGCTTCGCTCTTGGTTTCGATCGCAGGTCCAGTTAACCAAGAACTGGTTTTAAACCGGCGTTTATCCGCGTGTTCGGTGGCGATTTTCAGTCCTTGGGCCAGCAGGGAACGCACTTGTACCGACAGGTCGGAATGGCCGTTACCGTTGCCATGACCGCCGTGGACGGCGGTGGTGGTGCGGGCTGGTTCTCCGGGGGTGTCTTCGGGGCGTTGGATAATCATTTCCAGTATGCGCCGTTTAGCGGCGGGATCGACTCCGATCAGGCGGACGTATTCGCCTTGCAGGTCTCTCAGGGAGGCTTCTAGGGATTGGGATACCTGTTCTTCGCGGCCGCCGTCGATAAAGCCGGCACTTAACCAAGAACTGGTTTTAAAGCGGCGTTTGTCAGCGTATTCGATGCCGATCTTGTAGCCTTGGGAGAGGAGGGAGCGAACCTGCGCTCGAATGTTTGTATTTAAACTCATAGGTGTCACCGAATTTCTATATAGCGTCTCATTAGCGATGTTTATAGCGGCTGCTGGTGCAGGAGTCGCTGGGCTGTGGGCTTTGACCGGGACGCTGGGGGCGAGGTCGATATCGACAATGTGACGAGTGAAGGCTCGATCGATTTCTGTGACATCGGGTAAGCGATCAGCCTGTTGTTGGCTGGTGATCACGGAACCGGATGGCACGAATTTACCGGCGGGGATTTCCACGTCTTGAACGAGGGCGTGCATCATGACGATGCAATCGGCCCCGATGCGGGCATTAAAGACGGTGGAGCGAAAACCGATAAAACAGCGATCGCCCACATAGGCTGGCCCGTGAATGAGTGCCATGTGGGTGATGCAGCTGCCCCGGCCGATCCACACCGAATATTCTCGGCCGTCATCTCCCACCACACGGCTTTTTTCTAAACCGTGGATGATTGCTCCGTCCTGAATTTTGCTGTCGTCGCCAATGTGAAAGGGTGTTCCTTCATCGGCGCGGATGGAAGTCCCCGGAGCAATCACCACTCGCGCCCCGATCTCGATAGCGCCACTGAGGTTAGAGAAGGTGTGGACTTTGGCACTCTCGTCTATGTGCGTTTCCTCTGGGGATTTGGTCCGCTTTTTCGGACTAGCCGCCGTTGTGCGGACGACCATAGTTAGTCTTCCTCCATACTGAATTTGGCTGGCTGGTTGTTACTTAACTGTGTTTGGGTTCTATCGATGTTTAACCGGATTGACGAAATTCGTCCCTCTTGCTGTAGAGGGTGCGATTTTCTACGGTTATAGTGTCAATAATCCCCACCACCATCGCGTCAAGGGGGCGATTGTTCTGTCCGTCTTCGATACGGGCGGCTCCTCCCCGGGACACTAGCACCCATTCATTAATCCCCGCTCCGACAATATCACCCGCTACTTCGTATTTAGGCAAAAGTTGCCCTTGCGCGTCGATGAATTGCAAAAGCAGAAGTTTCACTCCCGTCATACTGCGCGGTTTCAGGGAGCTAACGACGGTGCCGCAAACTTTGGCAATTTGCATGGAATTTGTTTACACTAAAAGTTAGTTGCGCTCTAGATTCGTCTTAAAGGTTGTGGGTTAACACTTTCACGAAACTGTTCCACGGCTTCTGTATAACGAATGGGAAGAACGTATTCGAGGTTTTCGTGGGGACGGGCGATGATGTGGGTCGAGAGGACTTGACCACCTTTAACACGATTAGATGCCGCTTCTGTCCCCGCCGATACGGAGGCCTGTACTTCCGAAACGTCCCCCCGGACGATGACGGTGACGCGACCACTACCAATTTTTTCGTAACCTACTAGGGTTACGCGGGCGGCTTTTACCATGGCATCAGCCGCCTCGACGACGGCTGGGAAACCCAAGGTTTCCACCATGCCCACTGCAATTGACATAATATTTTTGTCTCCTAATGGTTGGCTTTCTTCGACTCTATAGATGCTGACCCCGATTAACGGTGTTTAATAGCTGCGGAATTGCTCTACTTCTTCGGTGTAGCGAATGGGCAGCACGTATTCGAGGTTTTCGTGGGGACGAGCGATGATATGGGTAGATAGCACTTGTCCTCCGTTAACCCGGTTGGCGTTTTCCACTCCGGCAGCCACAGAAGCTTGCACTTCTGAAACGTCTCCCCGGACAATGACAGTGACGCGACCACTACCGATCTTTTCGTAACCCACTAGAGTCACCCTGGCGGCCTTGACCATGGCATCGGCCGCTTCCACAACGGCGGGAAATCCTAGGGTTTCAATCATTCCTACTGCAATTGGCATTTTTTTGTTCCTCGCTTGTCAAGCCAAACTAAACTATTAATTTCGTTAGCGTTATCAACTTTGTTTCAGTCAAATTCTTTCCTTGTTACTTTTCCTGCTCTAGCTTTGGTGGCAGTCGGGATCGTGGCAAGGTGGGGGTAAGACCATCCTAGATTTTATCTCGATCGTGACCGTTTTCATCCACTAATTTTATTTTCTAGGGCTGGTTGGTAAAAATTTGACGAGTCAGGCAAAATTATCAACCTAAAAAAAGCATAGGAAACTATGACACCTTTGACAATATAAAACATTATGATTATTTCTCATCTTCCGGTTAACGAAAGTTAATCATTCCTTCCCTTCGTCCATCAGCCTCAGCAATTCTCAGGACATTGACAGCTAAAACCTTTGCTATGACTGCATTTGCCCTTTAACTTCTCTCTTGGCAGCTCAATTGTCTCTGCTGGATTTACTGGCAGATAAAAGCCTATTTTTCCCTGATTTCGGCTTTTTTATAATTTTTTTATACTATATACGGCTGGGGTTGGGGAGAGAGGAGTGGGGAGAATAAATAAAAATAATCTCCTGACTCCTGACTCCTGACGGCTAAAAAACTGATCACTGATTCTAGCGATCGATCTCACCTTCGTAGGGTTGGACACCGATCGAGGGATAATTATCGTGGTTAGGACTGAAAACTTCTAACACTGCATGAGCTAACTTTTGGAAAAAGTCGGGACTCTCGTGCAAGGATTTAAGTGCCGCTTCTAATTCCGGACGGGAGAAATCGAAGCCTTGAGAGCGAGCTATCTCTAGTAATTGCTGAGGATCTTGGGTTGAACGCATTTTTTTACCCAATTCTTCGTTTTTAGCGGCTAAGGCGAAAAAGTCGAACACTTGATTTTTAGACATATAAATACTTTTCCTTTGATGATTAAAGGTGTGGCCTCGGCGGCGTGGAGGTTAAACTGCCTAGTATGGTTTATTTTTATCCTACCAGTCAGGAGATATCCTCAAAGCAAAAGTTTCGTTTTTATTTGCTTGTATGGCTGAGTATGCTTTTTCTGGGAAATGGGGTGTGGGGTGTGGGGTGTGGGGTGTGGGGTGTGGGGACAATAAATAAAAATAATCTCCTGAATCCTGAATCCTGACTCCTGACTCCTGAATCCTGCCGACCGCCGACCGCTTCTTTCAAGTCAGAGAATAAATAGCCTAAAATAGAAACCTGCACTCTTGTTTCTGTAGCCAGCATCATGAATAAGTCCCCACGTCGTTACCATATCACCACCTTTGGTTGTCAGATGAATAAGGCTGACTCCGAACGCATGGCGGGTATTTTAGAAGATTTGGGGTTTCAATGGTCCGAGGATGCCAACGAAGCCGATTTAATCCTCTACAATACCTGTACAATTCGCGATAATGCCGAACAGAAGGTTTATTCCTATCTCGGCAGACAGGCTAAACGCAAACAAACTCAACCCGATCTTACTCTAGTGGTCGCTGGCTGCGTGGCCCAACAGGAAGGGGAACAATTGTTAAGACGGGTTCCCGAGGTGGATTTAATTATCGGTCCGCAACACGCAAACCGCTTGGGAGACTTATTACAACAAGTTTTTGACGGTTCCCAGGTGGTGGCCACCGAACCCATCCACATCATGGAAGATATCACCAAACCGCGCCGGGATAGTAATATTACCGCTTGGGTGAACGTCATCTATGGTTGTAATGAACGCTGTACCTATTGTGTGGTTCCGGGGGTGCGCGGGGTGGAACAATCTCGCACTCCTGCGGCAATTCGAGCAGAAATGGCACAATTAGGACAACAGGGTTATCAAGAAATCACCCTTTTAGGTCAAAATATCGATGCCTACGGACGGGATTTACCCGGAGTGACGGCAAGCGGCCGACATCTGCACAATTTTACCGATTTACTGTACTACATTCACGATGTGGCCGGCATTGAACGTCTCCGTTTTGCCACCAGTCACCCCCGCTATTTTACCGAACGTTTGATTAAAGCTTGTCAGGAATTACCTAAAGTTTGTGAACATTTTCATATCCCTTTTCAATCGGGGGATAATGATATCCTCAAGGCCATGAAACGGGGCTATACTCAGGAAAAATACCGACGGATTATTGCTAATATTCGCGATTTAATGCCGGATGCTGCCATCAGTGCCGATGCGATTGTCGGATTCCCGGGAGAAACAGAGGCACAGTTTGAGAATACTTTAAAATTAGTCGATGAGATTGGTTTTGATCAATTAAATACGGCGGCCTATTCTCCCCGTCCCGGCACTCCGGCCGCTATTTGGGATGATCAATTAAGTGAGCAGGTAAAAAGCGATCGCCTACAAAGATTAAATCATTTAGTGGCCACCAAAGCCGCCGAACGTTCCCAAAGATATTTAGGCAGAATTGAGGAAATTTTAGTGGAAGACGTTAACCCTAAAGATGCTAGTCAAGTTATGGGAAGAACTAGAGGCAATCGCTTAACTTTCTTTACGGGAAATATTGAGGAATTGCGAGGCACATTTGTTAAGGTTAAAATTACCGAAGTCCGTCCCTTTAGTTTGACGGGAGTGAGCTTTTAAGTAGTGGTGCAAAACTAATTTCTTGGTTAGGAGAGGCAAAAGGCAATAGGCAAGAGGTTGTTAAATATGTGTAACTAATTTTGCTTAGGTACTTAATAGTTAAGAGTGACCCCTCTTATTCAGGGGGATCCCCCCGCCTATCGGCACCCCCCTTATCAAGGGGGGCAGGGGGGATCAAAGGCAAAATCTATCTTCAATTTAATTATAACTAATTACTTATTTTATGGATATTATCGCTATTTTGCAGCAAGATTATCAAAGATTTCCCCTGGATCAAACCTATGATATTTATGCTGATAACGTTTATTTTCAAGACCCTCTCAATCAATTTCGGGGGATTAAACGCTATCGGGAAATGATTGGTTTTATGAGTCAATGGTTCCAAGCTATCAAGATGGATGTCCACGCAATTGAACAGCAGGGAAATATTATTAATACCCGTTGGACATTGCACTGGACAACCCCTTTACCTTGGCGGCCTCCCATCGCTATTTCTGGCCGCAGTGAATTAACTCTCGATGACAATAATCTGATTATTTCTCATATCGATTATTGGGATTGTTCGCGCTGGGATGTGCTGCGTCAGCATTTACCTTTTCCCGGTTCTTAACTAGATTTTTTAACCGGAAAATGCCGACCAACGAGCGCTCGTTTGCTTGACAAAATCCTGTAAAAATGCTAGGCGCTGATTTTGTTCCCAGACCTGTTTAACTTTATTCTGCAAACTCGTCCAATTCCAATCATTATTCAGTTGCTCGTTAATTTCCTGTTCTTGGAAATATTCAACTAAACTTAAACCAGCTAAACGAGTTAAATAGGCTGCTCCAATTCCCTGCACAGTACCACCGGCGATATAAGTAATCGCATTTCCCTTGAGAATCGTTCCTAATGCTTGGGTTGTCACCTCTACCATGCCTAATTGTACCATCATTTTCCCCAGGGTAGTCATGGCTGTTTTTGCTTGTTCAAGGGACATTTTTTGTTGATAAATTGCCCCTAAATCCACTAACATTTGAGCGTTAGTGGCTGCCGCCAAAACTAAATCTAGGGCCGCAAGAGGATTAGCAAAAGTGGCGGTAGCGGCTATCCATTGGTATTGTTCGATAACAGGTAAAGCCTTTTTGCGTCGGGATTGATTAAGTAATTGTTTGGTTTCCTTGGCTAATTCGAGCGCTTGTCTCCAGATAGTTCCGAGAACTAATTCGGACTTTTCTTGTTCGATAATTTTTCGGAGATGATTATCTAAAGGATCGATAACTACGGTTTGGGGTTCCGTCCATTCCTTGATTTCTCCATTGCTTTGATGTTGACGAACTTTTAGGGGTTCAGGGGCAGCGGCTATGGCTAAAATATGATGAGAGGGAATAGTTTCTTTCAGTCTTTGTTTCAGGGAAAGGAGTATTTCTTCTCTGGTTTCGGCGGGTAAACGATCCTGTTTATTCAGTAACAGGATAACACGCTGGTGCATTCGATCGAATTGCTGGAGGATTTGCCATTCGGAATCGCTTAAATCCCCATTGATGAGATACAAAACTAGGTCGGCTGCCAGAGCCTTTTTCTGGTTAGCGGTGCAGTTGAGAGTTAGAAGCGGTTCCGTTTCCAGAAAAGCGATAGATTCTCCAAGGTTGCCGCTTTCTAGTAGTTTTTTTAAGGCAGTTTTACCAGTTTTTCTAGCACCAGTAATGGCAATTTTGAGGTCTTGGCGACTAAATTCTTGATTTAATTGGCTTAAACTGGTTTTGAGTGGAGTTAAGTCTTGATTAGGGTCTTCTTTGGCCAGATAATTAATTATCTTCTCGGCTTTGCTAATCGCTTGTTTAACCTTTTCTAGACTCAGGGGAGTGGGATGGGAAAAATCGATTTTCGTGTTGGGTTTTTGCCAAAACCAGATACCAGCACCAAGAGCAATCGCACCGAAAATACCCCAGGAACTGATTTCGCTCAGTGTACTATTGAGAGTTTCCCCCAGGGTGAAAGCGATGGTAATGCCTATCCCCGTCACTAAAATCGGTTTACCCAATCTTACCGTCATTTTTCCTCATCCTCGCCAACTGCTGTGATTATTCTAGCTTTTTTGTGCTGGATTTCATCCCAAACTCAACTTTTTAGCCGACAATTCCCCTGGTTCGTCCCGGCCGCTCTTGCCTAAAAAGCCCTAGATATGTCATAATGATCGATTGCGTGTAAATTTACCCGATCCCCTGTTGTTATGGCTAGTAAAAAAGGCGTTCGCCTAATCATCACTGTAGAATGCACGGAATGCCGCAGTAATCCCGATAAGCGTACCCCCGGCGTTTCTCGCTACACCACCAGCAAAAACCGTCGCAATACCACCGGCAGACTGGAAATCAAGAAATACTGTCCCCACTGCAATAAGCACACCGTCCACAAGGAAATTAAGTAAGCACACTTTAGTTAAAAAGTCAAGCAATCTTTACAAATCTATGAGCTACTATCGTAAACGTCTCTCCCCCATCTCCCCCAGTCAACCGATTGACTACAAAGACACCGAACTCCTCCGCAAATTCATCACCGAACGCGGCAAACTCCTACCTAGACGCATCACCGGTTTAACTTCTAAACAACAGCGAGATTTAACGGAAGCGGTGAAACGGGCCCGTTTAATGGCTTTATTGCCTTTTGTCAACCAAGAAGCCTAAATTCAGTGATCAGTAATCAGTAATCAGTGAACAGTGATCGCTGAAAATAACACATATAAGTAATAGGACAAAATTAACTTCTTGGTGAGGATAGGCACTCATGGAAGAAGTAATTGGATATGTGTAATTAATTGTATCTAGCTACTTAACTTAAAACTTAAACCTGATCACTGATAACTGGTCACTGATAACTGATAAGCGATCTCAGTATATTGGGGTTGCTTTCTCGTTTTTGCAAAGAAATATATCGAAATCGGCAGCGGATAGGAAAATTCGTGCGAGAATCTAAAGAAATAATTAAATCGCTCTAGGAGTAGCCGACGATTTTGTGATTATCGATCCAAATCCACCAATTAGCACAATGGGAGGCTCTTATGGAAAAGCAGCCATCAGAAACCGAGATCGAGCTAGATAAACAGCTAAAAGAGGAGTATTCCGAGCAGTTTCTGCGTAGTATATTTAATTCCGTGCAAGCGTCGATTTTTGTGGTGGACGTGCTGGAAAATAGAGATTTTCGCTATGTGGGAGCAAACCCCGTTCATGAACGCTGGACAGGATTGCGTTCATCAGAGATTAAAGGCAAAACTCCCGAACAAATCCTTCCCCCCGATGATGCGCGTAGTGTGCGGCAACACTATAGTGATTGTGTGCGTTACGGAACGACTATTTCCTACGAACAGTATTTACCTTTTCAAAATATACCCTACTGGTGGCTAACGACTTTAACACCCCTACGGGATAACAATGCGCGCATCTATCGTTTAGTGGGAACCAGTACCAATATCACCGAACGTAAACAGGCCGAAGAAGCTTTAAGATTACAAGCAGAACGGGAACAACTATTGGGGGTAATGCAGGAAAGAATCCGGCAATCGTTGGATCTTGATCGCATTTTGCAAAGAACCGTTAAAGAGGTGCGACAATTCCTCAACTGCGATCGAGTGTTAATTTATCGTTTATTCCCCGATCATAGTGGCATGATTGTGGTGGAATCCCATACTGCGAGGATTAATTCCGTCTTAGGAAACAGCATCGAGGATCCCTGTTTTAATTTATCCCCAGAACGTCTGGAAAATTATCGTCGTGGGAGAATTCAAGTTATTGAAAATGTCCATAATTCGGGACTTGATCCCTGTTATCGCAACTTACTCACCTCTTTGCAAGTACAGGCTAACTTGGTGGTGCCAATTATCTGCGATAACCAACTCTGGGGGTTACTAATTGCCCAAAACTGCCAAAAAACTCGCTCTTGGCAATCCCAAGAAATCGATCTCCTTAAACAATTAGCCATTCAAGTGGGAATTGCCATTCAACAAGCGGAACTGCACCAACGGGTAAAATGCTTGAATACTGCCTTAGAATCGGAGGTTCAGCAAAGAACCGCCGAATTGCAGATGACTTTGAAGTATGAAGCATTAATCGGACGGATTACCGAAAAAATTCGCGATAGTCTCGATGAAAATCATATTCTGCAAACCACCACTAGGGAATTAGTGCAGGTTTTACCCGCAGAACGGGCCCAAATTGAGCTTTACAATCCCAGTCGCAGCCAAGCTACTATTGTCCACGAATATACCACTCAAGAGCTTATCTGTCAGGGAATTAGCTGTCAAATTAGCGATTTTCCTGAAATCTATCAACCGCTGCTGCACAAACAAATTTTACAATTTGTTGATCGTCTTCCCCTTGGCAATCCGCAAATCTGTCGTGTTAACCGTTGCGCTTGTCCTATCTTTGATGATCAGGGTTTTTTGGGCAATATTTGGCTAATTCGGCCAGCTAATCAGATTTTTAACTCCTTAGAAACTAATTTGATTCAACATATTGCCACCGAATGTGCGATCGCTATTCGCCAGGCGCGACTTTACGAATCTTCCCAAGCACAAGTGAGGGAATTAGAAAAACTGGAAAGATTAAAAAGCGAATTCCTGAAAACCCTTTCCCATGAACTGCGAACCCCGATCACCAGCATCCGTCTAGCGGTGGAAACCCTAGAAAGTCTCCTAGAATATCAAGGGATCAAGATCGATCCAGAGGATTCGATCGGTCAACTGTTGCAAATTCTTAACATTGAATCTCAGCGTCAGAGTAAGTTAGTTAATGATCTGTTGACTTTAACCTATCTGGATGCGGAAAGCGAACCCCCAGCGATCGAAACAATCGACTTACTTTCTTGGCTACCCTTATTAGTGGAACCTTTTCGCACTCTCACCCGCGAGCGACAACAGCAGTTAATTTTAGATATAGATGGGGATATACCGGAGATTAACAGCAATCTTTGTGATATCGAACGCATCATAGCGGAATTACTGACCAATGCTTCTAAATATACCCCAGAACAAGGGATAATTAGGGTAAATGTCTGGCGTGCAGACGAGCAAATATTAATTAATGTGAGCAATTCAGGAGTAGAAATCCCTCCAGAGGAATTATCAAGAATATTTGCTCCTTTTTATCGCATTCCTCACCACGATCCCTGGCGCTACAGTGGCACCGGTTTAGGTTTAGCTTTAGTCCACAAACTGATTAAACCCCTGAATGCCACCATCGATGTCACCAGTGCCAACGCTGTCACCACTTTTACCCTCACCCTGCCAATCTAGTCGAGCAGAAAACTTTTTAGAAAAAAACCTTGCAATTATTTCGAGGGCGTGCTATATTGAGAAAGGACTAAAAAAAGCCGAGATAGCTCAGTTGGTAGAGCAGAGGACTGAAAATCCTCGTGTCCGCGGTTCAAATCCGCGTCTTGGCATCGGAAAAACGCTAGAATTTGCCCTGTATTTACTTTCTAATCTGCTAGGTTTTGTAAATGCAGCTGACTCTCTTAGGTTTGGTGGGTAAAATGTATTCTAAGATACAGTCTTGCGGGCGAACGACTGGAACGAACCACTCCAGACACAAAGGACACAAAGATTGATCGATACTATATCAGTTAAACTTATCACACAAAGAATAAGAGAGCCTGCAGCCTTTCTCGTCAAGATGAAGTGTAACCTAATTTGGTAAGCTAAAAGCTTTGATGTACTTAGTTTCTGACCTTGTTTTTAGGTGGGAGAATTGCCAGATTCTTTCTTTTGCCTGTTGCCTGTTGCCTCTTGCCTATCTTCACTAGGAAATTAATTTTGCACGACTACTTACTTTTTGATTTTGGGCTTGACGTGAGCGGTCACGGATTAAGATAATCTAACAAGTATGTACGACAATGAAATCCTAGACTCTAGCAATTCCTTAAATAATCCTCTCGATGCGAGCGATCCGGATCAAGCAGCGGAAATCCCTCCCGATCCCGAGGAAATGCTCTTATTGCTTACTTCTGCTCATGTTAGCGAGAGAATGATCGCCGCTCGCGCCTTTTGTGAATTGCGGGACGAAAGAGCGATCGCCCCCTTACTAGAGATGTTAAACGATGTCTGTCCCCTGGTGCGTGTCAGTGTCGCCTACGCTTTGGGACGAAATCCCAGTCTTAGCTCTGTGGCTCCCTTAATCGATTTACTGGCCAGGGATTGGAATGGTTACGTCAGAAAAGGGGTAGTTTGGGCCCTGGGTAACTGTGGTGATCGCAGAGCGATCGAGCCTTTGGTTCATGCTCTCAAAACTGATATTTCGGCGGTGCGATTATGGGCCGCCAGTAGTTTGGCCCAGATTGCCAAGGTCAATTATGAAGATATCATCACTGTGTTGCCGCCTTTAATTGAAGGATTGCGCCGGGATTTAATCGCAGCGGTGCGGAGTAATTGCGCTTGGTCGATCGGTCAATTATGCCGAGAATTGCCCTTCAATGTGATTTATGCCACGGCGATCGATGCTTTGATCGAGGCCTTGGTGGAAGACGAGGATTTAGGTGTCAAGGAAGATGCGAGAGGTGCTTTATTAAAAGTGGGCGACCCAAGAGGATTACAATTGATCGAGGAATTAGAGCTTGAAGGAATTATCTAAACCGCTAATTTTGGGCGTTACGGGGGCATCAGGGCTGATTTATGCCGTGCGTACTCTCAAATATCTACTTTTAGCCGACTACACGATCGATCTAGTGGCTTCCAAATCAGCTTACACTGTCTGGCAAGCGGAAGATAATATTCGGATGCCTCCAGAACCGGAACTGCAAGAACAATTTTGGCGCAGCCAATGCGGGGTGATGGAAAGGGGAAAATTACGCTGTCATCGTTGGGGTGATGTGGGGGCAACGATCGCCAGTGGTTCCTATCGCACCCTTGGTATGGTAATTATTCCCTGTAGCATGAGTACAGTGGCCAAATTAGCGGGGGGATTAAGTTCCGATTTGCTAGAAAGAGCGGCCGATGTGCAGATTAAGGAGGGCAGAAAATTGGTTTTAGTGCCGCGAGAAACCCCTTTTAGTTTAATTCATCTGCGTAATTTAACCACTTTAGCCGAGGCGGGCGTTAGAATCGTGCCAGCAATACCGGCATGGTATCATCATCCCCAATCGATCGAGGATTTGGTCGATTTTGTCATCGCTCGTACTCTCGATCAGTTAGATATCGATTGTGTGACAATTAATCGCTGGCAAGGACATTAACAGTTATCAGTGATCAGTTATCAGTTATCAGTGGATAGTGGACAGTGGTTAGTGGTTAGTGGGAAAGCATCTCATTTATGCAAGTGAGTAATTATACTTATCCATAAAACTGGTTTCTAGCAAGACTTTCAAAATAGCTTGACATAAAAACCTGATTTAGGGGTTACAAAGGTGAGATGCTCCCGTGGTTATGTACCTTTTGGGCGAACGCAGTTCGCCCCTACATTGTGGACAAAATCCGTTACTGTAGGGGCGCAAAGCTTGCGCCCTCCGATCGATTGGGATATTATTCCCACGCAAGTCCCTTAGTGATTGATCACTGATCACTGTTTACTGATCACTGTTTACTGAATCACTGTATCAAGGGAGGTAAAAATGGGCTGGATTATGGTCTTATTTGCGATCGCTGTAGGCGGATTACTGATCTGGCAGAATCTGGGGGTGATCACTTTGGTCTTTTTTGGCGGTATTATGACGGTAAAACTGCCCCTAGCAGTCTGGGTGTTACTTTTCACCCTAGCGGGAATTATCAGTGGTTTAACCCTGCAATTTCTCTATAGTTTTGGTCGTCCTTTGGCTGCCCCAAAAGCCTCCCCTCGTATAGCGAATAATCCTACAGTACCACCGCCATCTCCCCGACCTACCTATATTCAAGATACTGCTCCGTCTGCACGGGGTAACGATTGGGAAAGAGATAGCGGTGATGATTGGAATTTTGATACACCCCCCGAAAAACCGACGACCATTCAGGATCGGGAAGAATTTTCGTCTAGGCTTGCAGATGAGGAAAAAGCAAATTTTGTCAAGCCTCCTAGTGACAGTTCTCGAACCGGCTCGGTTTATTCCTATAGTTACCGCACAGCCAAACAGACTCGCGGGGAAAAAGCCGATCAAGTGTACGATGTCAATTATCGGATTATTACGCCCCCCGCCCAAGATCAAAACGAAGATCGGGAGGTAAACAAAGGGGATGAAGAGGAGTGGATTTAACTTTGACAGAGACAGAACCGGTGCTGATCAGCTAAAATTTGCTAAAAAGACGGTAAAAAAAGCCTAAAAAACTTAATAATGCCCAAAACAGCTAATTGGGGCTTGCTCAATAAATCTAAAAACCTTGTTGGGTAAGACTTTTAGACTTTTTGGAAACCAAAAAGTACCAGCTCTGGGAGTGATCGGGTGGAAAATTCAGGTACTTTTTCCCTGAAAATTAGGTAATTGACCAGATGAAAATCGCTAAAACCCTACACCCTACACCCCACACCCCACACCCTGCCCCCACCGAAAAACTTTTTGCCGCAAACCCTGATTATGTCCCTCGTTGGCTCTCTGGTTAGTTAAAGAAAAATCTCGGCTAATCCGATAATACCTGCTGGCAAATCCTGCTAGGGGGGGTTTATCTGTTAAAATTTCTTGTCGTCGTGAAGTGAAGCGGGAAGAGTATGCGAATTCTATTTGTGGGTGCCGAGGCCGCTCCAATTGCCAAAGTTGGGGGAATGGGGGACGTAATTGGGGCATTACCGAAAGTCTTGCGTCAGCTAGGTCATGATGTGCGGATTTTTCTACCTTACTACGGTTTTCTTCAGGAAAAAATGGACATCCCTTCCGAACCCATTTGGTCAGGATTCGCCATGTTTCAGGATTTTTCAGTCTATGAAACGGTTTTACCCGATACAGATATTCCTCTCTACCTCTTTGGTCATCTAGCTTTCTCTGGACGCAGTATCTACGGAGGCGAAGATGAGGCCTGGCGATTTACCCTTTTTGCCAATGGTGCGGCGGAATTCGCCTGGAATTACTGGAAACCACAAGTTATTCACTGTCATGATTGGCATACGGGCATGATTCCCGTCTGGATGCACCAAGACCCCGATATTAGTACCGTTTTTACGATCCATAATCTCGCCTACCAGGGTCCTTGGCGCGAAGCATTAGAAAAAATGACTTGGTGTCCTTGGTATATGCAGGGCGATAATACCATGGCCGCGGCGGTTCAATTTGCCAATCGCGTCACGACTGTCTCTCCCACCTATGCCCGTCAAATACAGACCCCCATTTATGGCGAAAATTTAGAGGGATTATTGTCCTATATTTCCGGCAATCTGGTGGGGATTGTCAACGGCATCGATACGGAGGTGTATAACCCGGCTAAAGATGTTTATCTTAAGCAGAATTTTACCCCAGAAACCATCGAAAAACGTCTGGCTAATAAAATTGCCCTGCAAGAAGAAGTGGGGCTACAGGTCAGCAGAAATGCCTTTGTCATGGGGATGGTGACGCGTTTGGTAGAACAAAAAGGTATTGATCTAGTGATGCAAATTTTAGATCGCTTTCTCACCTATACTGATGCTCAATTGATTATTTTGGGTACAGGAGATCGCTATTATGAAACCCAACTATGGGAGATGACTTCCCGTTTCCGGGGGCGAATGTCCCTGCATCTTCTCTATAGTGATGCCCTTTCCCGTCGCATCTATGGGGGGGCCGATGCTTTGTTAATGCCTTCCCGTTTTGAACCCTGCGGCATCTCCCAATTAATGGCCATGCGTTACGGTTGTATTCCCATGGTACGCCGCACCGGTGGTTTAGTCGATACGGTGTCTTTCCACGACCCAATTCAGGAAAGAGGAACAGGATTTAGTTTCGATCGCTATGAACCTTTAGACCTGTTTACCTGTATGATCCGGACTTGGGAAAGTTTCCGTTATAAACAGGATTGGCAAAAACTACAGCAACGGGCAATGACTCAAGATTTTAGTTGGTATAAATCCGCTTTGGAATATCTCAAAATCTACAAACAAATCACCGGACAATCCGATCAATTATCCGATGAAGAAAAAGATAAATTTGTCGCCCTGACTAGCAGTTAAATCCTCGTTGAGTAGGGGTGAAGATATATCACCCCTACTCCGGTAGAAATTAATCGGTAATGGCGTTGAGAAGAACTTCCGCTAGGGTCATATCTTCCATATCATCGATAGTAATTGTGTCAACAATATCGAATTTGGCCCCCGCCGATTCTAGTTGATCGTCTAAAGCTTTGAGAAATTCTGTCGCTTGTCGATCATGGCCTACTTGAATCAGAGAAATGGCTAATTCTTCATCCCTATCGAGTTTTCGAGAAGCTTCGATAATTTGACGCATCACCGCTTTGCGATCATCTGGTTCTCCGTCGGTAATCACCAGAATAGTTTCTCCGTTGGGTTTAGTTTTGCCGGCAGTTTTGCGCTGAAAATAATTATTGAGGGCATCTTGGAGAACAGCTGCTAGGTCTGTCCTCCCCATGGGTTCATTTTCTTGATAAATTTGTGTCACCTTATCGGAAGTAACATTATCATAGCGTCGGAAACGTCCGGAAAAAAGATAGATAGTGATGCCGTCGGGATCGAATTCCTCGCACTTTCTAGCCAAGGCGAGGGTGGATTCTTGGGCAATTTGCCAACGGGTTTTCTCGCTGGGTTTATCAGCAGTGGACATACTGCCACTTTTGTCAATAATCAGAGTATAATCTCTGTTTTCTACCATAGGGGCTATACCTCCAAGCAATTTGCGCTCGTCCTAGTCTAATAATTATTAAACTCTAGGATGGAAACTCTACCTCGATCGACTAGGGTTTTTTAACTATTGGGGGAAGGAGACAGCGTAATCAACAGCAGAAACTATCGCCAGAAAACCAGTCGGGCTAAAATGAAAAAAGTATGAAAATTATTTCTTAACCTGATACTGTTAAATTAGCCGATGAGTGATAGTAAATCGATCGCCTCAACCGAGAAAAAGCCAGATCATCCACCTTCTTGGAGTTTTTGGACGGTGTTTAGTTCCACCTTCCTAACCATATTTTTTGCTGAAATCGGCGATAAAACTCAATTAGCCACCCTTTTGATCAGCGCCGAATCCCAATCCCCCTGGGTGGTTTTTGCCGGGGCAGCCAGCGCTTTAATCGCTACCAGTCTCCTCGGTGTCCTGATCGGTTATTGGATTGCGCGTCGTCTTTCCCCCAAAACCTTAGATATCGGTGTCGCTATTCTTCTCCTTTTGATCACTGGTTTACTCATCGGCGATATTCTCTAAGCAATCAGTGATCAGTGTGACTGTTTACTGTTTACTGTTCACTGTTCACTGAAAAAAGCTTCCCATCTCCCCAGAATTTATGAATTGGCAATTATTCGGACTGACATTTATCACGGTTTTTTTGGCAGAAATAGGCGATAAAAGTCAATTAGTAGCGATCGCTCTCGGTGGCAGTTCCAAATCACCCAAAGCTGTCTTTTTTGGCTCAATTACCGCCTTAATCTGCACCAGTTTCTTAGGAGTCCTTGCGGGCGGCAGTATGGCGCAGTTATTCCCCGCTAAGATATTAAAAGCGATAGCGGCCATTGGTTTTGCTCTGCTTGCTGTCCGGCTGCTTTGGCCAGATTCGGATTGATCATTGGGTTGGGCTGAATATGACTGGAAGCCTTACTAGAAAACGGTTTTGGCACTTTTTCCAGGCACGCAAGGCTATTGTGTTATTATAAACCTCTTGCGTAATTAATTTTTGATGGTTCAAAAACGTCAAAAATAAGGATTAAATCGCATAAAATCTGTAAATAGATCATTTAATTGATTATTATTCATTCTTAATTCTCCTGACTACTGACTACTGGCTACTGGCTCCTAACCCTAACAACAATTTTTGATTTTTACAAGAGGTCTTATGACTTCCCCAACCGACGACCGGCGACCGACTCCTGATAGCTAAAAAACTGAGGCAAATTCCAGAAAAATAATTAATTTTTTGGAAAAAAGTAGCTAAACTTACAAAAAATATCCAAAAAGTAGCGAAAATCACAAAAAATCTGCTAACCTAGCCGTAATATCACACAGATATTTGTAGAAAGATTCCCGAAAATCTCCTCAGCAAAAACGTCCGTGTGAAGTAGCTAATATTGTCAGCGAGGTTAGTTCAAGATCATCATGTCAAATTTAGGACGACGTAAATTTCTCCTGTACGGTTCTGCCACTTTGGGAACCAGTATTCTGTTAAAAGCTTGTGGTGGACAAAACCAAACCCCCACGGCTAGTCCTAGCCCAGCTGCTAGTCCCGCCCCGGCTTCTGGAGAGACGATTAAGGTGGGTATTCTGCACTCCCTCAGTGGCACCATGGCCATCAGTGAAACCAGCGTAGTTGATGCGGAAAAACTGGCGATCGAGGAAATCAATGCCGCCGGTGGTGTTCTTGGTAAACAGATCGAGGCAGTGGTGGAAGATGGCGCTTCCGATTGGCCAACTTTTACCGAAAAAGCCACCAAACTGATCGATCAGGACAAAGTTGTGACTGTCTTCGGTTGTTGGACTTCCGCCAGTCGTCAGGCAGTTTTACCCGTGTTTGAAGCCAAAAACCATATGCTCTGGTATCCTGTCCAGTACGAGGGTCAAGAGTGTTCTAGAAATATCTTCTACACTGGTGCTGCCCCCAACCAGCAGATCGAGCCGGCAGTGACTTGGTTGCTGGAAAATAAAGGGAAAAAATTCTTCCTCGTCGGTTCCGACTACGTTTTTCCCCGCACTGCCAACACGATTATTAAAGAGCAGTTAAAGGCGAAAGGCGGCGAAACCGTGGGCGAAGACTACCTACCCCTAGGTAACACGGAAGTTACCCCGATTATCACCAAAATTAAGCAAGCTTTACCCGATGGCGGCGTTATTTTCAACACCCTTAACGGTGACAGTAACGTGGCTTTCTTTAAACAACTGCAAGCGGCCGGTTTAACTCCCGATAAATATCCGGTCATGTCGGTGAGTGTTGCCGAGGAAGAAGTTAAACAAATTGGTAAGGAATATCTCCTCGGTCAATACGCTTGTTGGAACTATTTCCAAACCGTAGATACCCCCGCTAACAAGAAATTTGTTGCGGCTTTTCGAGCTAAATATGGTGAGGATCGCGTCACTAACGACCCCATGGAAGCGGCCTACATCATGGTCTATCTCTGGAAGCAAGCGGTAGAACAAGCGGCAACCGCCGATGATCTCGACAAAGTTCGCGCCGCGGCCGTGGGACAAAAATTCGATGCTCCCGAAGGACCGGTGGAAATGTTCCCCAATCATCATATCTCCAAAACCGTCCGCATTGGTCAGGTGAGAGATGATGGTCTATTTGACATCGTTTGGTCAACTCCGGGGGTAGTGGATCCGCAACCTTGGAACCAATTTGTCCCCGAAACTAAGGGCTTTGCCTGTGACTGGACGGATCCGGCCAAGGGCGGTAAATTCAAAATGGAAAAATCCTAGTTTTAGGAATTTTTCCAGACAGTAACGAGAGTGAGGTGGGCATTACTGCTCACCCCACTTTTTAAAGCTTAAAGATGCAGGGGAATAACGAAAAGTGTCAGCATTATTGGAAGGATTGTTTAATGGTATTAGCATCGGTTCTGTGCTATTGCTGGCCGCTTTAGGACTAGCGATTGTTTTCGGACTGATGGGGGTGATTAATCTCGCTCACGGTGAGTTAATGATGTTAGGGGCTTATACTACTTTTGTGGTGCAAAATGTCTTTAAAGGTTTCGGTTCTCCCCTCTTTGATACTTATGTTTTATTCGCCCTACCGATCGCTTTTTTAGTGTCGGGATTGGCGGGATTATTATTAGAAAGGGGGGTGATTAGGTTCCTCTACGGCAGACCCCTAGAAACGCTGCTGGCCACTTGGGGAGTCAGCTTAATTCTGCAGCAATTTGTCAGAAGTGTCAACGGGTTATTAGTAATTAGTTTAATAGTTTTCTGTCTGTTATTTTTTGGGGCGATGACTCTGTTAACTCGTCGCTTAGATTGGGAGAGAATTGGCAATTTAGCTATCGGTGTCACCCTGCCTTTATCCCTAGCTATCGCTGGATTATTAGGGTATCTTTTATCTTTTAATCCCGTTCTCGCTCGACCCTGGTTTAGTGCCAGAAATGTCGATGTCACCGCTCCTGTTTGGTTACGCGGAGGTTTACCTTTACCCGGGTTTCAAATGCCCTACACCCGTCTATTTATTATCATTTTAACTGCCCTTTGTTTGTTAGGAACCTATTGGTTTTTAAATAAATCTTCTTGGGGTTTACGCATTCGTGCCGTCACCCAAAATCGCCAGATGAGTGCCTGTTTAGGCATTCCGACAAATCAAGTGGATGCTTTGACTTTTGCCCTCGGTTCGGGATTAGCTGGAGTTGCCGGTTGTGCGATTAGTTTTTTGGGTTCCGTCGGTCCAAACGTGGGACAAAATTATATCGTTGATACCTTCATGGTAGTGGTGGTGGGGGGAGTGGGTAATCTCCTGGGAACTATTATCGCGGCTATGGCGATCGGTGTGGCTAATTATTTAATTGGTTCGGGAACTTTTGCTCTGATTTTTGGTTCTGTAGAAGCCCTAAAACCCCTAACGGATTTCTTCACCTTTTTCTCCACCACTAGCATGGCAAAAGTGATGATTTTTGCTTTAATTATTGCTTTCTTGCAATTCAAACCTGCGGGAATTTTTCCTCCTAAAGGACGTACTGCCGAGTTATAGATTATGATTACCGAAACCATCACTAGAAACGAATCCCGACAACGGGAAAAGAAAAAGTTAATCACGGAAATCGCTGTTATTGTTGGTTTAGTGGTCATCTTTGCGGTGTTACTGCCCTTAGCTTTGTCGGCTTTCCGCTTGCGTTTATTGGGGCGATTTCTTTCCCTCGCTATTGTTGCTTTGGGGATAGATTTAATCTGGGGTTATACGGGTTTATTAAGTCTTGGTCATGGCATCTTTTTTGCCCTCGGTGGTTACGCTTTGGCCATGTACCTAAATCTTCAGTTACCCCCCGGACAAATGCCCGAATTTTTTACTCTCTACGGGGTGACAGAATTACCTTTTATTTGGCAACCTTTTTATTCCCTACCTTTGACAATTCTAGCCCTAATTATCGTACCAGCGATCGTGGCAGGATTATTGGGTTATTTAATCTTCCGCAACCGCATTAAAGGGGTTTATTTTTCGATTTTAACCCAAGCGGCTTTACTGGTATTTTTTAACTTTTTTAACGGTCAACAGAAGTTAATTAACGGCACTAATGGCTTAAAAACCGATACCCAAACAATTTTCGGTTTGCTGGTAGGTTCCGATGCCGTTCAAGTGGCCTTTTATTTACTCACAATTGTCTGTTTACTGGCTATTTATCTGCTCTGTCGTTGGTTAACTACCGGCAGATTTGGGCGCTTGTTAGTCGCCATTCGCGATGATGAGGTGCGTGTCCGTTTTTCCGGTTATGATCCTACTTGGTTTAAGGTGTTAGTTTTTGCCATTTCTGGGGCGATTGCTGGTGTTGCCGGCGCCCTTTATACCGTGCAAACGGGAATTATCACCCCTAACTCTATGGATGTGGCTTTTTCCATTGAAATGGTGATTTGGGTGGCTGTGGGGGGACGTGCTACCCTTGTGGGGGCAGTTGTCGGTACTTTATTAGTACGCCTAGCCCAAACTTTTTTAAGCGAACAATTTCCGGAAGTCTGGGTATTTTTCCAAGGGGCCCTATTCCTAATTGTGGTGACAGTGCTTCCCGATGGTCTTCTCGGTGGAATTAAACGTTTGCTGACTCATTTTGGTTTCCGCAAAACTTTAATTACCTATCCTAGTATTGAGGAAGCTCCGGAAGTGCAACTGGAAAGAGAAGAATTAGAGCATAAGTGATCTTAGCTATCAGTTATCAGTTATCAGTTATCAGATGTGAGTTTTCAGTTCACTGATTACTGCTGACTGTTCACTGAAAATACTTCCCAATTCCCTCTTAGAAATTATGACTGGAAAAATCTTAGAAATCGAGAATCTTACCGTTAGTTTTGGGGGTTTTAAAGCTCTCAATAATCTTAATTTCAGTATGGATACGGGAGAATTACGGGTGATTATCGGTCCCAATGGTGCGGGAAAAACCACTTTTTTAGATGTGATTACGGGGAAAGTGCAACCCACCATCGGACGGGTATTATTTAAAGGTCGAGATCTCCGCAAAATTCCTGAATATGCGATCGCTCGTTTAGGTATTGGTCGCAAATTCCAAACTCCTAGGGTATATTTAAATCTAACTGTCCGAGAAAATCTCGATTTAGTTAGTAATCGCAATAAAAATGTTTTCTCAACTCTTTTCGGTCGTCCTCCGCTAGAAGATAGCAGAAAAGTTATTGGTTTATTGGAAACTATCGGGTTAACTGCTAAAGCTGATTTATCCGCTTCTTTACTTTCCCACGGCGAAAAACAACGCTTAGAAATTGGCCAATTAGTGGCCCAGTCACCAGATTTACTGCTAGTAGATGAACCCGTAGCAGGATTAACCGATGAGGAAACGGAAAACGTGGGTAATTTGTTATTAAATCTAGCGGAAAGTCATTCGATTATTGTCATTGAACACGATATGGAATTCGTCCGTCAAATTGCCCGCAAAGTCACGGTTTTACACCAAGGAACTGTTCTCTGTGAGGGGAATATGGAGCAAATTCAAAATGATCCGAAAGTTATTGAAGTTTATCTAGGTTCCTCGGAAGAATAAAAAGTCAAAGGATTAAAATTAGTTAAAAAGGGTTGACAATGTTACACATATCTGATCTCAATGTTTACTACGGAGAAAGTCATATTTTAAGAGATGTTGACCTTAACATTAATGCGGGAGAAATGGTCTGTTTAATTGGACGTAATGGCGTGGGTAAAACTACCCTATTAAAAACCTTGATGGGTATCTTAAAACCGCGAGCGGGAACAATTAATTATGAGCAAGAAAACCTGATTAATAAAACCTCAGATCAAAGAGCCAGATTAGGACTGGGTTATGTGCCGCAGGGTAGGGATATTATTCCCCGTTTAACGGTAAAAGAGAATTTAATTCTCGGTTTGGAAGCTTTACCCACAAAAAGAAAAAATGCCACAATTCCCGAAGAAATCTTCGATTTGTTTCCCGTTTTAAAAACCATGTTATCGCGGATGGGAGGAGATTTAAGCGGTGGACAACAACAGCAATTAGCCATCGCTCGCGCCTTAGTGGGGGAACCAAAATTATTAATTTTAGATGAACCCACGGAAGGAATTCAACCGTCAATTATTCTCGAAATTGAAGCAGCGGTGCGGCGTATTGTTGCCAGTAAAGGAATCGCCGTTTTATTAGTAGAACAACACCTGCATTTTGTCCGCCAAGCTGATCGATATTACGCCATGCAGAAAGGGGGAATTGTTGCTTCCGGTTTCACAAGCGGATTAAGTCAAGAAGTCATTCAGCGATTTTTGTCGGTTTAAACTTAACTTTTTCTTTGATAAGTAGGTAGGCGTTAAAAATTATCAGACACCCCCCTTATCAAGGGGGGATTAAGGGGGGATCGGCACCCCCCTTATCAAGCTATCCATTAGTCACATCTTTCTTAACATAAAATTTGACAAAAAGAGAAAAGTGTGCAAGATGGCTCAAGGGGGTTCTATGGGGGGACTAATTTGATGAGATAGTTTCCAAGTCTG
>NZ_SFBO01000070.1:0-17260 GCF_007095705.1 Microcystis sp. Msp_OC_L_20101000_S702 | reverse complement strand
CTTAAACTAATAAAACGGAGAGGCTATGGCTTTAGAAACTTTCGGAATTTTTGGGTTAGAAGTATGTTGTCTTGGCATCTTGTCTGTTGATTTAGCATAAAGGGTAACGAAGAGCCATTCTAAAGCCTCTAGCCAACGAGCGGCATTTTTAGCTAATACGCGTGGCTCTGATATTCTGGTGACAGGAATCAAGATAAACGCTCCTCTAGTAAGGCATCAATTCGGGATTCTAAACTATTAGGTTGACTAATTTCGCCAAAGGGTTTAACTTCTCCAACAAATAATGACAGTTGTTCATATTCTTCCTTTTCTTCTGCTGCCAGATTTTTATTTTTACGATTTAGTTGGTGGTAACGCTTAATTTTATTTTCTGTCTCAGTGGGAAAGGTTGATTTCAAACCAAAAGCAGAACTTGTTAAAGTACGATCAACATTAGCCGCTAATTCTTTATAAGGAATTTCTACAATCTCTGATTCACCCTCTACCAGATCGATTCGTAGGGTTAAAGAATTTGGCCCTGCACCGGCAGCGATTAAAGGACTATGAGTAGCGACAAAGAATTGAAGCTTGGGAAAAACTTCCTGTAACCATCCAGCAATTTCCCTTTGCCAAGAAGGATGTAAATGAATATCTAACTCATCGATTAAGACGACTCCAGAAGCCTCTGTGGGGTTATCTAGATTGGGGAAGGATTGTAATAATCGCCAAATTAAATCTCCGGCTAAAGCAATCATACTCCGAAAACCATCGGATAAACTAATGGTTGGAACTTTTTGACCGTTAACTAGAAACTGAATCAAGGCATCGGCAGTTACTTCAGCAATTTCTACATTACCGGGTAACAGTTTAGTAATTGCTTCTTCGCCGATTTTTTTCATTTGTTTGGCTTGAATATCTTGGGGATTTTTGGCTATTCGATAATCTAAATGCACCATCCATCTCTCAAAAGAACTTAAAGATGTATCCTCATTAAATTGGCTGAAAAAGTTGCTAGAGCGTTGCGGGGGTTCAAGACTAGGAATAATCACTTGACTCACTCGTGTCAAACGACGGAAAGCTCCATAACCGACGGCAAACCAACCATGATTATCGGAGGCAAAAGCATTGGCTCGCAACCAACTTAAAATTTTAGTATTTTCTTCGATTAATGCTGGTTCTGTATAGGTTTGTTTGTCCTTACTGCCTCCTAACTCTAACCTTTCCTTGCCTGTAACAAAATAGGAATAAGCAAAAGTTTTTCGAGTTTTATCCGTACCAAATTTTCCCGCATCCCCATCTTCCTGATGAAGCACTGCGGTTAATTTACCCGGTGTCTTGGGATTACATATCCAACCGGTCGGACGGGGTAATAATTCTTTGGCTGCTTCTGGTCCTGCGAGCAGCAAAGCTAAAGCCTGTAAAATCGTGCTTTTTCCTACTCCATTTTCTCCTAATAAAGTGATCCAATGATAAGGTTTAGCGCGCCAATGACGTTGATTATTGGGATTACTAATAAATTTAATCTCTTGATTCTGGAAGCATTTAATGTTTTCGAGTTTTATACTTTCAACCCACATGGACATTCCCCCAGAGAATAACAGCGATCGATAAAATTCTAGCTTATTCGGCCACATCTAGCCCTTTTTGGTCTTCATCTCTAAATCCAGTCAAAAACCCTCTCTTCGGGGAGAGGGTGAATTAGATTTAGGAATTTTCCTCTAATCCAAAGACGCGATTAAAAGCTTTCAAGACTTTATAACCAGAATCGATCGATTCTAAGGGATCTTTCCGCAAACGGTGACGTAAACAGAGAACAATTACCCGACGGATATCATCTACCGTCACAGTGGTCCGTCCTTCCAAAGCGGCCAGAGCTTTAGCGGCGCGATTGGTAACGATATCGCCGCGCAATCCATCCACGTCTAACTCGGAACAAACCTCGGAAATTTTCACCCGCAGCTCATAATCAAGCTCCACGGAAGGCAAAAGATTCTGAGCCTCCACGAGCTTTCTTTGCAGTTCTTCCTGTTCTAAGTTATATTTCTCTAAAAACGAGAGGGGATTGCCATCAAATTCCGCACGCTGTTCCACGATTTTGACCCGTAGAGGTGGTTCTTTGACGGTGTGAATCTCGGCGTGCATTCCGAAGCGATCGAGCAGTTGTGGGCGCAATTCTCCCTCTTCTGGGTTGCCCGATCCCACCAAAACAAACCGGGCCGGGTGACGGATGGAAATTCCTTCCCGTTCCACCGTATTCCAACCACTAGCGGCCGAATCTAATAGCACATCGACGAGGTGGTCGTCAAGTAAATTGACTTCATCCACATAGAGAATGCCGCGATTAGCTTTGGCCAGCAAACCGGGTTCAAAAGCTTTTACCCCCTCTGACAGGGCCTTTTCGATGTCAATCGTGCCACAGACCCGATCCTCCGTCGCACCAAGGGGCAAATCTACCATAGTGACTTTTTTCTTGGCAATGGTCAACGGGATGGCCTCGTCCACCCTTTGCCGCACCTCATCGCTCATTAAATCGGGATCATTGGGGTCAGAATTAAAGGGATCGTTAGCAACTACGTCAATTTCTGGTAAAAGGTCGGCTAAAGCCCTAATTGTGGTCGATTTTCCCGTACCTCGATCTCCCATAATCATCACCCCGCCAATTTTGGGGTCGATGACGTTGAGCATTAGGGATAATTTCATTTCTTCCTGGCCGACAATAGCGGTGAAGGGAAAAACCACGCGGCGAGTTTTCGGAGGAGCTTGGGGAGTCACGGTCATAAGTGGATTCAAAAGTCAAGAGTTGTTGCGTAAAGAATTATATCTAGTGTGGGTTCTAGCCGTCAGCTTTCAGCAAAGCCTTATCATTGTAAGTCTTTTTCCCTGCTTTTTAAGATCCAGCGCCAGAGGGGATGACCCGGCCCTTTGGCCTGAATTTTCTGCACCCGTTGCTCTAAGCGCAGTTTTTCTCTGGGGGAAAGTCCTAAAATAATGTTGCGACTTTGCCAGACTAACACTGCTCCTGTAATGGCAAGACAAAAGGCTAGACCGATAGAAGGCCAGTAATTGAAAGCTAAAGCGTATCTAAGGGCTGTCCAAGTAAAATATTGCCGCATTAAGGCTATATCATCCCATAAAACCCATAAACTCGCCGAACCAATCACTAACCAACAACCCAACACAAATAACCAACGACCCCATACCGTCAGTCGATGTAATCTTTTGACCTGTTGCTGTAGTTCAAAATCGGCCATTTTAGTTGACAATTGCCCCAAAATCTGCTAGGACTCGGGCGTGATTTCGCAGTAAACCCAACAGATTTAAACGATTGCGACGGACAGATTCTTTTTCTGCCATGACTAACACACTATTTTCGCCATCAAAAAAGTCAGCCACCAGGGGAGAAATTGCTGTTAAAGCAGTGACGAGACGCTGATAATCTCTTTGCTCTCTTGCGCTGATAGTTTCGGGAATTAGGGCAATTAAAGCGTCATAAAATGCTGGTTCGGAGGATTGTTCAAATAACTCCGTATTGATGATTGCCTTGGCTTCTAGGGTAGTTGTATCTAAATCTCCTTTTTGTGCTAAACGGGTCGAGCGATTGACGGTTTCATAGATGTTGGCTAACTGACCATCCTGACGAATTTGGGATAAAAAGCGAGCGCGTTCACGGGTATCTAATAAATTTTCTAAAGCGCGAGACTTATACTCTGGATCGTTTTCCCCTAAAACTGCATTAACGAGATCATAATCTATCCTCAAATCATCACTTAAGAGAGTTTGCAGACGTTGTAAAAAGAAATCTTTAATCAGATTGGCTGGGTTAGGTTTATCGGGATGACTGGTGATAAAATCCTTAGCTATCTGCTCAATTAATGCCAAAAGATTGATATTAAAATCGGCTGACCAGATAATACTAATTATTGCATTGGCAGCCCGACGGAGAGCGAAGGGATCTGAGGAACCAGTGGGCAGCATTCCCAGTCCAAAAATACCGACTAAAGTATCTAATCGATCGGCAATTCCCACCACTTGACCGGTGATTGTTTCCGGGAGTATATCCCCAGAATTGCGAGGCAGATAATGTTCAAAAATGCCCCGGGCAACTACAGCCGATTCACCACTAATTAAAGCATATTTTTCGGCCATTACTCCCTGTAATTCGGGGAATTCGTAAACCATTTGGGTAACTAAATCCGCTTTACAAAGCATGGCAGTGGACTCTATATCACTGCGACTTTGTTCATCGAGATTTAACTGTTCGACGATCATCTGGGCAATTTCCATAATCCGATCGACTTTATCGCGCATGGTTCCCAATTCTTCTTGGAAAGTGACGGTTTCCAGTTGAGGAAGAAAACTATCTAAGGGTTCATCACAATCGGCAGTATAGAAAAATCTGGCATCGGCTAACCGTGCGCGGATAACCCTTTCATTTCCCGCGGAAATAATCTCAGATTTCTGGGGATCGCCATTAGAAATAGTAATAAAATAGGGTGACAAACCCTGGGGAGTTTTCACCGGGAAATAACGCTGATGTGTCACCATCACGGTAATAATTACTTCTGGGGGTAATTCCAGAAATTCTTCGTCAAATTTGCCGACAATTGCCGTGGGATATTCGACTAAGTTAGTCACTTCTGCTAATAAATCTGCGGGAATTTCTGCCACTCCCTCCAGTGTTTTGGCCAGGGTGGTAATCTGATCGGTAATTATCTGTTGACGCACTTGCGGATCCGCTTCCACAAAAATTGATCGCAAACTGGTTAAATATGCTTGGGGGTGACTAATGGCTAGGGATTGCGGGTGTAGAATGCGATGACCAAAAGTTAAGCGATCGCTGGTTAAAGTGGTAGAGCCATTAATTAATTCTAGGGGCAAAACTTCCCCATCCACTAAAGTTAATAACCAACGAATTGGCCGGGGAAATCTTAAATCTCCATCTCCCCAACGCATAAAACGTCTTCCTTCCAAACGAGTAATCCATTGGGGAATTAATTCAGTTAAAATCTCGGCTGTTTGACGACCCGGAATCGTTTTTTCAATATAGACAAATTCTCCTTTGTCTGTGGCACGAATGGAGAAAGCGTCGGTGCTAACTCCCTGTTTTCGAGCAAAACCCTCACCAGCGGGGGTAATTTGGCCATTTTTGTAGGCTGCACTAACTGGCGGTCCTTTGATCTCCTCGCTGCGAGCTTCTTGCTCCCTTGGTAATCCTGTGATTAACACGGCCAAACGGCGCGGGGTTCCGTAAACTTGAATAGCAGTAGCGTCCAGAGATTCCGTCTCTAAACTCTTGCTAACTCTTTCCCGCCATTGTGCGATCGCGCTATCGACAAAATCTGCGGGTAGTTCTTCTGTACCGACTTCAAGTAAAAAATCCATCTGATTGATTGGCCGTGTTTATGCTTCACCAATCATCTAGGCTATCACAGAAGCCGTGTCCTTAGTTTTTGACTGGTGTTGTTCGACTTTTTGGGTTAGGGTGAAAGATGCAGCAAATTGGAATCAGCGACGATGGGAAAGATTAATTTATTAGTCAGTGCCACCTCTGAGGATTGGATAGAACAGGCAATTAATAATTTAGGGATTATTCTGCTCGATCATTCCCATTGTGAGCGAAAAGCGGCAGGAGTGGCATTAAATCTCATGTTTCGTTATCCTTCCTACGCTTCCCTCGTGCGGAAATTAACGGCGATCGCACAAGAGGAATTAGAACATTTTGAACAGGTCAATCAATGGTTAGATAAATGGGGAATTCCCCTCGCTCCCTTAAATTCTCCCCCCTATGGTGCTAAATTGAAGGCCCAGATTCGTCACCAAGAACCCGATCGCCTTTTGGATTCTCTGTTAATATCAGCTTTAATTGAGGCGCGTTCCCACGAAAGATTAGGTTTATTGGCAGAATATTGTCCCGATCCCGATTTAGGCAAATTTTATCGCGGTTTAATGGCTTCCGAAGCGCGTCATTATGGTATTTATTGGCTATTAGCAGCGGATTATTTTGAACGGACAGTGATCGAGCAACGTTTAGAAACCCTAGCGGCGATCGAAAGTGAAATTCTCACTACTCTGCACCCGGAACCTCGTATTCATAGTTGATTGCACTAATAGGGACAAACCCTATCTAAATTACTCGTTCAACTCAATTTCTCTCTTAGAAAAGGGTAAATCTTGATTGATTGCATCAATTTCTTCCTGTTCCATTTGATTGATTTCCTGGATATAGTTGCGGAGAATTTGAGTCATTTTGCCATGATAAAAACGGTGTAAACTATGATTAGCAGTGGCAGGAAAACCCCGTCTTTTTTTATGTTGTCCTCCCGCACCCGGGTCAAACATGGTAATACCTTGACTAATTGCCCAATCGATCGGTTGATAGTAACAAGCTTCAAAATGTAAACAGTCATACTCTTGAAAACTGCCCCAGTAACGACCATAAAGATTAGTATCTTTGCGAATACAAAAAGATAAACCCACCGGTTTAGTATCCTTTTCATTTTGGTAGGCAGTAATCAAAACCACTCGCTGACGATAATTCGGATATAATTGTTCAAAAAATTTCTGTGTCAGATATTTACTTCCCCAGTAAAATTTATCACAGGTACTGCTATAAAACCGATAAATTAACGGGAATAAATGATGGGGAATTTCTTCGGCAGCCAGAGTTTTAATAATTAACCCCGCATTAGTCACCGCTTTCCGTTCCCGTTTAATATTGCGGCGTTGATTAGCATTAAAAACCGTCAGATAATCTTCAAAACTTTGAAAACCCTTGTTATTCCAGATATAACTATGGTGTAACCAGGGAGTAAAGCCCAAATTTTCCATTAAAATTCGCCATTGGGGATCCACAAAAAGAAAATGACAACCCGACAGATTATTTTGATCACAAAAATGATCAATAGCCGCTATCATTAAAGCAGTAATTTCCAGTTCATTTTCCCCCGGAGCAATTAAAAAACGATAACCTACCGCCGGAGTAAAAGGGGTCATTCCTAATAGTTTCGGATAGTACCTAATCCCCAAACGATGGGAAAGATCTGCCCATTGGTGGTCAAAGACAAATTCACCGTAACTATGACTTTTAATATACAAAGGAGCGGCGGCAATTAACTCAGTACCGCGCCAAACTGTGAGATGAGCAGGTTGCCACCCAGTGCGTCCCGTGGCGCTGCCAGAAGTTTCGATATTATGTAACCATTGCCACTCTAGAAAGGGAGTAGTTAGGGGTTGAGCGAGAGCATCCCATTTTTGTTGGGAAATCTCACTCATTTTATCAATCCAAGCGACAGAATATTGTGGTTTAAGCTGTTCTACCATGGGACAAGATAAGTCAAACTTTTTATTTAAGGTAATCTAGTTTTGAGATTTGTGGCAATCTCGTTCAAGGGAATAATGTAGGAAAATTTCGGCTTCCACGGTTTCCACGCTCAAAAGTCGTAATTTTCTGGCAGAATCTGCCAGAAATCCAGTTCCTCCCAGGGGAGTTGCCGCTTTATTGCCTCCTAACAGCAAAGGACAAATGGTTAGATAGATTTCATCGATTAAATCTTCAGCTAAAAGAGAGGCAATTAATTCACCTCCTCCCAGAATCGCCAGTTTTTTGATACCTAGGGCGGTAAATTGACTAAAAATAACCTTCCAATCACCGCAGACTAAGACAAGCTCAAATAAACCCCGATTTTCCCAGGCTGCCACTTTTTCAGCTGCCGTGATTAACCAGCGAGGAAAAGGCTGCTGAAAAAATTTCATCCGGGGATCAAGCAGTCCCGAATGAGAACAAACGATCTGTATCGGCTGCGGGGATAATCCCCGTTGTTGACGATAAGCGAGAAAATCGCCATGACGGATAGGAAGACTGGTGTGATAAGCGCGCAGGGTGTTAGCACCGAATAAAGCGGCATCCATGCGGGATAAATGTTGTTCTAGACGCATTTTATCGGTAGCAGAGGCAAATCTGGCCGCTGACTGGTAGGCGTCGGCAATTTTACCATCGGCACTCATGGCTAAAATAACGGTGGTGTGAGGATGATTCATAGTAAATGATGAGGGATATCACCAGGTCCGATTGGTGAATAGGCTAGTATAGTCTGGAGTTTGATAGCAAGAATCAAACCAATTTCCGCCCATGTCTATCGGTCAATCCTCCTTTCGTCGTATTCTGCTCTCTCGCTTACTCCTGGTTAGTGTTCCTGTACTACTAATGGGGGTTTATGTTACCTATCGTAAGGCGCGATCGGCTTTTTTGGAAACGGCCCGTCAAAATCTCACCGAAAGTGCCATCAGAAAAGCAGACAATATTGAGCAATCAATTCAACTTTTGCGGGCCAATCTGATCACTGCGGGGGAAAGTCTGGTTTTAAAACAGGGAACCTTAGCCGAAAAAGAAGCTTTTTTACAACAATTAACAGCGATGCTTCCTAATCAGATTAACTGTGTGGAATTAATTGATATTAAGACCAAGAAACCTTTATTAAATCGAGCCTGTGAACCAGAAATCCTCAAAATTTTGCCTCTGGAAAGATGGGCAGAAAAACGGAATAGCTTTGCTGGTAATATCGAGAATATTTTAGTTAAAAGTTTACCTAGAAAATTTCTAATTAAATCTCCCGATAACAATCGTCAATTAGAATTAGTCTTTGCCGTTCCCATCTACGACAATCAAGGACAATTACAATCTGGTCTGATTTTACAAACTTCTCTACTTTACGCTGAGAAGGTTTTACCCGGTTCTTTGTCAGGTTATCCCGTGGTTATTTCTGAAAATGGCATTATTCTCGCTCATCCCTATTTTCATCGCATTGGTAGCCATATCAGTCAAGAAGCTGATGCGGAACGTCTCAATCTGATCATCGATAATGCTGTTAGAGGTCGACGGAGATTTCTCCATTTATTTTCTTTCGAGAAATATGGCAAAGAATTAGTCGCTGGTTACAGTTCCCTCCCCAGTCCAGTTGCGGGAGAATCATCCCAAAAATGGGTAGTTTTAGCCATTAGTTCTCTCTCCCAAGCTCTGGCTCCTCTACAACAAATTTGGGAGGCAATTTTTTATCTAATTTCTGGTTTATTATTAGCTTATTTAGTAGCTATTGTACTTATTGCTAGGGATTTAGCTAGACCTTTAGAAAAACTGCGAGATTATGCCTTAAATATTCAGAAAATTCCTTCCCAAAAGATTAGACCACAAAATTTTAATATTAGAGAAATTAATCAGTTAGCCTCGTCCCTAGAGGAAATGCTCGAACGTTTACGTCTTTGGGGAGAGGAAATAGTTAAGAGTTGGCAAGAAGCGGAAAATGCTAATCAATTAAAAAACCAATTTTTGGCGAATACTTCCCACGAATTACGCACCCCTCTCAATGGTATTATTGGCTCAATTCGTTGCGTTATGGATGGATTTTGTAACAGTGAAGAGGAAGAAAAAGAATATTTGCAACAAGCGGATAAGGCAGCCGTACATCTTTTGGAAATTATTGATGATATTCTCAGTATTGCTAAAATAGAAGCAGGCAAACTTTCCGTTAATCCTGAACCAGTAGATTTACACCAAATTATCAATGAAGTTATTAATTTACAAACAGCATCGCTGCAGGGTAAGCACTTAAAATTAAATTTGCTTTTCTGTCCAGAAAATCCGATAGTCTATGCTGATCCCACTAAATTAAAACAGGTAATTTTGAATGTTATTTCTAACTCAATTAAATTTACCGAGACGGGAACTATTTCTCTGATAACTCACTTAGAATATCCACAGGCTATTATCACTATAATCGATACAGGAATCGGTATCGACCCCCAGCAGCAATTAAAATTATTCCGTCCTTTTGTGATGATTGATGGTTCCACAACTAGAAAATTTAGCGGTACGGGTTTAGGATTAGCTATTTCTAAGAATTTTATGAAAATAATGGGGGGAGATATTACTATCTCTAGTCAAGGTCAAGGTTTAGGAACAACTGTAGAAATTATTCTTCCTCTGGTGGGGGAAAGAAAGCTTGATTTTACCCCACCAGAGGAAAACTCATCTTTGCCGATTCTTCCTTCTCTTAAAAGCTAAAATATCTCTATTTAACTACTGTAATTTATGAGGAATTTAGTTTATAATTCCTCTAAACTTTCTACGGGTAAATTAACCACCTGATAAGCACCAAAAACCTCTATCGCATCGGTATAATTTGTTAATTCTTCTAAAGTTTCTGCGATTAAATGCTGTTGATCCAGATTAATTTCTAGATCAATAAAAAATATGTATTCCCCTAAAGATCGTTTAGTTGGTCGCGATTCAATCCGAGATAAATTAAGCTGACGTTTGGCAAAAACTTCTAAAGGTTTGACTAAAGCACCGGGTTGATCTAAAACTTGAAAAGCGAGGGACATTCGCTCTCCTTGAGGATGGGAAGTTAAAGCCATTACCCAAAAACGGGTACAATTATCGGGATAATCATTAATTGGTTGTGTTAATATTGGTACATGATAGAGTTTTGCTGCTCGGGGGGAAGCAATAGCGGCCGAATTAGCCTCTCGATCGAGAATTTGAATCGCTTCTGTGGTAGAATTGGTGGGAATAATCGGCACGTTAGGTAAATTATTTTCTAGCCATTTTTGACATTGAGCTAAAGCTTGGGGATGGGAATAAACGGTTTTAATTTCTGTTAGCGATTGTTGAGGAGATAGAAGTGCATGGGAAATCGGTAAAACTAATTCTTGTTGAATCTGTAACCTGGGTAATTGCCATAAAGCATCAAGAGTCATTACCACACTTCCTTCGGTGGAATTTTCCACCGGAACCACTGCTAAATCGGCCTGATTTTGGACAACCGATCGCAGGGACAGGGCAATGCTAGGATAGGGTATTAATTGATGAGGCTGGGGTGGTAAACTGTTAGCATAGGCTAAAGCGGCTGTTTCTGAATAGGTTCCCACTGGCCCCAGATAAGCGATCTTTACAGTCATTTAGATTATCCCCGCAAGCAATTTTTTCTAGCTATTACAGCCTTTCTCATAAATATCAAGTATAACCTAATTCAGCCAGCGTTTTCAGTTGATAATTGGGTAAAGGAGCAATATAGTAGGGAACCTTTTTAGCTAACTCTAGGGTACAGGTAATTTTTTTAACTTTGCTTTTACCGCCCAAAAATTTACAATCATAAGTAGCATTGTGAAAAACCTTTTCTATCCGGTCAACCAACAGTATTTTAGTGATAAAATAGTCAGTACGATCCAGTCGTTCGAGAACATCCAAAATTGTCACCCGCTCCCCCGTTAAATCCGTGGAATCAGCCAGAATTTGAATCAGAGACAAACGGGGAGTCTTGCTATCGTAATCGGCCACTTCCTTATCTAACCAAAGAATGGGAAAATGAGAAAAGTGATCGATCGCATTCCTAATAGCGTCGGATTCCGTTAAATAAGGCATGGTTGCAGAGGCTGAAAAATGTATCAAAAAATCTTGATAGCAGTAGATTTGTCGGAGATGGGGGAGAGTGTCTTTAAGGAGGCTGTATCCTTAGCCAGTAAGTACGAAGCTAACCTCCTACTACTGCACGTCCTTTCTCCTGAAGAAGATTATAGCCCTTTACCGATTCCGCCCAACTTAGCCGATATTTACCCCGCCCAGGGTAATGATCTGACTCTTGATTTTTGGCGGCAACAATGGGAAGAATTTGAGCAGAAAGGGTTGGCAATGTTGCAAAAAAGAGCTAATCAAGCGGGAGAAATGGGTGTAAAGGGAGAATACCGGCAAATTTATGGTCATGCCGCCAAAACTATCTGTAAAGTGGCGCGAGAGGAAAATATTGATTTAATTGTTATCGGTCGGCGTGGGCGATCGGGTCTAGGAGAGTTATTCTTAGGTAGTGTGAGTAATTATGTTCTCCATCATGCCCCCTGTTCCGTCTTAATTGTTCAACATCCTCAGGACTAAAAATTCCTGTTAGCTATTCCCCCCCTAAAATCCCCAAACGATTAAAAGGAAAAAAGCGAAAAACCGCCCTACCAATCACGTTATTTTCCGGTAAAAACCCCCAGATATGGGAGTCATTGCTATTATTGCGATTATCTCCCATGACAAATAAGTTATTTTCCGGCACGAGCAAAGGCATTAAATTATATTGAGGGGATTCTAGAATATAATCCTCTGCCAAGGGTTGATTATTCAGATAAATTTTGCCCTCCTTGACAGCAATCACATCCCCTGGGGTGGCAATCACTCTTTTAATAAAAGCTTGGTCCTTTTGATATCCCTGTAATTGTAATTGTGCCGGCGGTTCAAAGACGACGATATCCCCCCGTCGAGGGGGATGGAAATCGTAGGAAAGTTTTTCCACCACTAAGCGATCGCCCTGTTCTAAAGTGGGTAACATAGAATCAGAGGGGATAAAACGAGGTTCAGCCACAAAAGTGCGAATCAATAGGGCTAAAACTAAAGCTATAGTGATAATTTGCAGATTTTCTCGAATAGAAGCCCAAAAACTCTTGGATTTGTCCTTATTAATTTCTTGCTCTTGCATTATTGCCCAGATGATGGTTGGTTTAACTTAGCTTTCGCTTGCTGCCAGAAAACTGTTAATTCCTCTAGTGTATAGTCATGGAGAGGCTTTTCTGCCACGGATTCCACTAGGGAAAAACGTTGAATAAAACGCAGATTAGTCTCTTGTAAAGCGATACTGGGGTCTAAATCATACCAGCGAGCAAGATTGACAATAGTAAAGAGTAAATCGCCTAATTCTGCCTGTTGATGCTCTTTATCGTCCGATTCTAGGGACTCTTGCCATTCTGCTAACTCTTCGCCAAATTTTTCCCAGACTCCCGCGATATTTTCCCAATCAAAACCGACTCGCGCTGCTTGCCGAGAAATTTTCATCGCCCCGATCAAGGGTGGTAAAGTTTGGGCATAACGGGTTAATTTGCCGCTAATAGTCGGGTCATTTTTTTCCTCAGCTTTGATTTTCTCCCAATTTTGACGCACCTGTTCGGGATTTTCTAGGGATAGCTCCCCAAAAACGTGGGGATGACGACGAATTAATTTATCAGTGATGCCCCTAGCCACTTCTTCTAGGCTAAAATTACCCTCATCACTGGCAATTTGAGCTTGTAAAACCACCTGTAGCAGTAAATCGCCTAATTCCTCGGCAATGGCAGTTTTATCACCACTTTTAATCGCTGCTACCACCTCATAAGCTTCCTCGATAACGTAGGGAATTAGGGTTTCCGGGGTTTGCGCTAAATCCCAAGGACAGCCGCTTTCTGGGTCTCGTAAACGGGCAACAACGCTGATTAAATGGTTTAATGCCGCTAAGATGGCCTTGTAACTGGGATTGTCGGTTTCTGGAAGGCTAGACATCGATTTTTTCCGGTTTTCTCGCCCATTATACCAGTTAGTTATCAGTTATCAGTTATCAGTTATCAGTTATCAGTTATCAGTTATCAGATGTGAGTTTTCAGTTCACTAATCACTGTTTACCGATCACAGCAAAAAAGCTCTCATCTCCCTATCTTCCTAATATTCAGTCACAGCTTTTCTCATAATAGATGAAGTTTAACCTAATTTGATTGAAGACCTACCCCCCAAAACGAAAACTTCGTACCTCACCATTCAGATAACTGCTTTAGCTCAATAACAATGAAAAAACCCGGTTTCACCGGGTTGCACTAGCTTGGAGTGTGTATAATCAACCGATAAGGCAGTTGAAAACTTAAATAAATCTAAATAGAAAAAAGGTAAGCAATTCCGCTGTAAGAGAATCAGATTTAATGAATCATCCCGCAAGTTAGGGGACAAGAAGCATAAACAGCTTGATGAGAGGTTTTTACCTCACCGTGTAACCAGTGCAGCCAGCTAACTTCATGGGGATGAACACCTTTTGCTGCTAACAAAGCGGCACTAATTAGGATAGCCAAAATGTTAATACCAATAATCATTCCTGCCACTAAAAGCACGGAACTAACCGGTAAAACTGACTGTAAGATAATCGCAGACAATGCCCCCACTGTCATCATTAATACTACTAAAGGAAATCCCACTACTAATAAACAGACAGTGAGGACGAAACTCCAGAGAAGAAAGCTTTTTAGCATTGCTAAAGAAACGTGGCCCCAGTTATTTCTTGCGGTTAATTGCATCTTCCTGACCTCTTACAAACTTGGTGGTCTAACTTTTCTGCACGTCGGCTCAAAGTTGATGAAAACCAGTATAGGAAAAACACCGAAGAAAATGAGCTATTCGCAATATAAATTTACAATCATCGCCGATCATCTATGTTATATGTATCGAACTATTACAAAAATCGCCAAGAGGTATCGAAAACTTTACAATCGGTTTCCCTTGATCCCCAATCCAGTTTCCTACTGAAATCCTTGATCCCCGTCGATAATCCTTTCTTGTCTCCCTGTCCTCAGATTTTTCCGCGTCTCTTTGTAACAAATCTTTACAAGTACCTCTAGAATTCTCAGAAAATAGGTGGACGACAGTAACCAGTAATCAGTCACCAGCAATCAGTAAACTGAAAACTCGCACTTGTCACAGAATTGACATCCGGCTGTTATAGTCCTGACAAATGAGAGTTATATGCTAAAGTTAATCCAGCAAAGGAATAAATTATTTCCCCTAGCCCAGCTTTCCTCAAGCTTCCCACACAGGGTCTAGGGGAAGTTTATTTTTCTGCCCATGAGGAAAACCGCTACCTGGCCCGAAAAGAAAATTTTTCTAGAAATTGACAAGCCTTGACAGCAGGGAAGACAGTCAGACAGACTAAACTAAAAAGGTTTTTGGAGCGAAAATATAGTTTCTTGCCTTTCTGTCCCCCTAAAAGCAGTCTTAGCTCTGGTGACGAGCATAATCATCCTGAAAACGCACTATATCATCCTCTCCTAAATATTCCCCATTCTGCACTTCAATTAATACCAATTTGATTACCCCGGGGTTTTCCAGACGGTGAGCGGTACACTGCGGCACATAGGTGGACTGATTAGCACCGAGAATTTCCTCGTTATCTCCACAGGTGACTTTTGCCGTCCCCGAAACGACAATCCAATGTTCACTGCGATGGTAGTGCATCTGTAAACTGAGACGATGACCCGGATTCACTTCAATCCGCTTGATTTTATAACCGGGCCCCTCTTCTAGGGTGGTGAAGGAACCCCAGGGCCTAAATTCTGTTGCCGCCGATTCTACGCTCGAAATAAGCTGAAATGGTGCCACATCTTGGGCTGCGATCATTATATTATGTCTCCATTGCTAGGTCTGATCTTAGTCCAAGATAGCAGCAAAAACCCTAGATGGCATCTAAGTCAGTGATCAACTGCTCACTGATTCACTCTTCGTCGCTGTTGAGAATACGGGGAACCCGGAAATAATCTCCTTCCGGGACCGGCGATTCCTGCACTAAGACCTCGTGATCGCGATAAAGTCTATTACTATCAGCGCGAGTGATATTTTGAATTTCGATCGCTCGCGTGGTGGGTGGCACATTTTCCGTGTCTAATTCGCTTAACTGCTCGAAATAATCCAGTATCCCGCTTAATTGCCCCGCAAATTGTTCTTCTTCAGCGTTGGTAATCTCTAAACGGGCTAAATGGGCGATTTTTTCAACTGTAGCTCGATCGATCATGGGAAAAATGGGGTGTAGGGTGTAGGGTGTAGGGTGTGGGGTGTGGGGTGTAGGGTGTGGGGTGTGGAGTGTGGGGAGAATAAATAAAAATAATCTCCCGTCTCCCGTCTCCCGTCTCCTAACGACCGACGAGCGACTCCTCAATTTAAAAGAAAACATCAATTTCCGAGCGCCCGGTAATTTTCAGCCAGTTTTGGGCTTCAATGTAGTTATTGGGGGCTAATCGGATGGCTTGTTTCCAGTATTCTGCCGCTTTGTCGTAGAGTGCTTCTGCTTCGGCCTGTTGTCCGTCTTCTCTGGCTTTTTCCCCTTGAAAATGGTAAATAACAGCGATATTATTCAAGGCGGAGGGCATTCTGGGATTAAGTTGGATAGCTTCTTCGTAGTATTCTAAGGCCTTTTGATGCTCGCCGTTACTAGCGTGGATAATGCCGATATTGTAGAGGATATAACTGCGATCATTAGGATCCTCTTCTAATGTTAAAGCTTCATAGTAATTATCGAGGGCTTCGGCGTATTCACCGTCAGCTTGGGCAGACATCCCATCGCGATAATAAACAAAGGCTTCCTTGGCTTTTTTATCGGCGGGGAGCATCTTTAAAATGATATCCGCCATGACGGTAAAGGATTTATCAATAAAATTATCGTTACGTTGAGTGCGTGGCATAGTTAGGACGAGTAGGCGATCAAAATGACTATTTCCTTTATAGCACTCGCGAGAAACCCCAGGGCTGTTTTTCCAATTTTTCTGGCCACAGGTTCCATTGAAGGGATCTTGGCTGCCCCAACGGCGAACATTGGTTTTCCAGTCAAAAAATTCCCCTTGGCAAGGGGTAATTATGGCCCTTACTAAGTTTTTATCCCTTGTGTCCCGATTGAGAAAATGTCAAATCTGCTAGGGACGGGCTACAGTTCCTTGAATTTCGCTGCCACCCTTATTGATTGCTCCAACGACCATTGACGTAACTTTACCTAATATCTAGATTTCTCCCTGTTGGTTGCTTTAAGTGAGTAGATTGGTTTCATCGAAAATTTGGGTCTGAAACCCCGTCGTTCTACGACGGCTTTACTGTTAAATATGAGCACATTTACGAAATATATGCTAAAATGTGAGACATGGAAAAAGCCTATTCTTACCGATTTTACCCAACACCAGAACAAGAGTCGCTATTGCGGCGCACTTTGGGCTGTGTAAGATTAGTTTACAACAAAGCTCTCCACGAACGAACACAAGCTTGGTATGAAAGACAAGAAAGAGTAGGATATGCTGAAACTTCTTCAATGCTAACCGAGTGGAAAAAACAAGAAGAATTAAACTTTCTCAATGAAGTTAGCTGTGTACCTTTACAACAAGGGTTAAGACATTTACAAACAGCTTTTACTACTTTCTTTACTGGTCGTACTAAGTATCCTAACTTTAAGAAAAAACATCAGGGAGGAAGTGCCGAATTTACTAAGTCTGCTTTTAAATTCAAAGACAGACAAATCTATTTAGCCAAATGCACAGAACCTTTACCTATTCGATGGTCAAGACAAATACCAGAAAGCTGTGACCCAAGCACAGTAACAGTCAGATTACATCCCTCAGGACGTTGGCATATCTCAATAAGATTTGATGACCCAACGATTAAGCCTTTACCAGTAACAGATAAAGCCATCGGAATTGACTTAGG
>NZ_SFBO01000007.1:0-5805 GCF_007095705.1 Microcystis sp. Msp_OC_L_20101000_S702 | reverse complement strand
GGTATATTGATCCGTGGTCAGAAAACGACCTTTTTTGTAATTTTCGTCACTATAATAACGGAAAAAAGTCTGGGGTTTTTCTAGGGTAACTGCCTGACATTCACTATTGCGAAAAGTGACGGCAATATCTGGAGGGAGGGGACAGGAAGGTGCCTGATCTTGAGCCAATATTTTCCGAGAATTGAAAGTCAAATTTTCGGGCAAACTATTGGTTAATGTACTGGCTGCGATGCCTAAAACAAGACTAAAAACGAGCGCACTGGCTTTTATCTTCATCGATTAGGAGAAATTCTTCTCGATTTTATCAGACTGAACCGACTTAAAATCTTGATTTCGCCCACTGGCAACAATTCTTAACTAGGGTTTGCGGCAAAAAGTTTTTCGTGGGGTGTGGGGTGTGGGGTTTTACCGATTTTGAGGGGGTCAATTACCTAATTTTCAGGGAAAAAGTCCAGGGATTTTCCCCCGATCACTCCCATATCCGGTACTTTTTGATTGACAAAAGGTCTAAAAGTGTTACCCAACAAGGTTTTCAGATTTATTCAGCCAACCTTAACTAATTTTCTCCCTGCTCGCCACCCTAACCCTGATTAGCTCCCTAGGAGAAAATTTACCGCCATTGTCTGTCAACTTTCCTCCCTAGTATGGGCAAATTGGGAAAAGAATCGTTAAGATCAAAAAAACTTAACATTAATCTTTTTGACAAAATACCCCATTTGTGCTATGAGAGACGCTATTGATATTTTGATGGAAAATTTGAGCCAGAGCATCGTCGGCAAAACCGAATCGATTCGCATGGTGCTGGTGGCTTTGCTCAGTGGTGGCCACGCTCTCCTCGAAGATGTCCCCGGAGTCGGCAAAACCCTGTTAGCTAAATCCTTAGCGCGTTCAATTAACGGTCGTTTCCAACGGGTACAATGCACCCCTGACCTCCTTCCTAGTGATATCACGGGAACGACGATTTGGAACCCCAACAGTCGCGAATTTGAATTTATCCCCGGCCCCGCTTTTGCTAACGTCCTCTTGGCCGATGAAATCAACCGGGCCACCCCGCGCACTCAATCGGCACTTCTAGAAGTCATGGAAGAAAAACAAGTTACCATCGATGGAGAAGCGCGGCCGGTCCCCCAACCCTTCTTTGTTATCGCCACCCAAAACCCAATCGAATATCAAGGCACTTTTCCGCTTCCAGAAGCACAAATGGACCGTTTTGCCGTTTGCCTGAGTTTGGGTTATCCCAGCGCCACAGAAGAATTAAAAATGTTACAAAGACAGCATTCTCAAGAGACGGTTAAATCCCTAGAAGCTTGTATTTCCCTAGAACAGGTGGGAGAATTGCGAAGATTAGTCAGTCTGGTCAAGGTAGCTCCCACTTTACAGCAATATATCGTCGATTTAGTCCGCGCTACCCGTGATCACGAAGATATTAGTTTAGGAGTCAGTCCCCGGGGTTGTGTGGTTTTGCAAAAAGCAGTTCAAGCTTACGCTTTCCTCGAAGGTCGCGATTATGCCATTCCCGATGATGTTAAGTTTATTACTCCCTACGTCTTCTGCCATCGTCTGATTCCTAGTCACGGTCGTCAAGCTAAAGCTATCGTGGAAAGACTTCTGCAATCGGTGGCGATCGAGGATCGCATCTGTGCTTAGTGGAAAGACTTCTGCAATCGGTGGCGATCGAGGATCGCATCTGTGCTTAAATTTCAGTTATCGATGAACGGTAAGTTACAGGGTATTTCTAAATTCTGCCAAATTGGTAGAGCCGATCTATTAATTGCTAGTATTACCTTAGCTAACTCAAGGCTGGAGTAAAAAAATTTAGTGAGTCCACGGAAAATCTGCTCTCAGGAGAAAACAATGTTTTGTTCACAGTGTGGAACCAAAAGTGGACATCTCTAAAAATTATCACCCGATCACAGCTTGCTTTTATGCACTGTACTAATCAAGCAGTTCGATAACGGAAATGTATGTCTATCGTTGCTAATTCAATTTCAATGATCGTTCCTTTCCTCCTTGCTAGAAAAGCGATCGCCCGATCTTGTATAGGCTAGATTAAGTTTCTGTAAAATTACCTCTCTGAATGCGATCATCAATCAATTTTGATACCACGGAAGTATGTAATTTTTAGAAGCTCTAACAAACCCTTTTTGGTTGTTATATTCAACCATCAGCCATAAACCACTATTGCCAAAACCAACATGAAAAACTTTCGGTCTTTGAGAACTAGAGTCAACCAGACTTTTGATCACTGTATCTATAGGGATAGTGGTGATAGGCGGTGAGCCTGTACCAACTGAAGGACGTAAATTCAAATCAGTCAAGGTTTTAAAGTTTGGCGCATTGATAATCTCCCAAACCTCAACATCATTTTCACCGGCCTTTTCTTGCATTTCTTCCTGCGTCATGGAGTAGGTTACGTCACCAAAATATTCTCGAAAGACTTCTAGACCCACAGATTGAATTTCATCAAAAGAGGATGGGATAGGTCGTGTAGCAGTTGATTTTGGAAAAACCAGGTACTCAACTCCAAATTCGATTCCACTAATAATCTCAGTTTTACCAGCATTCCAAGGGTTTTCTCCCAATGCTTCAACCAGTTTGATCGAGCCTTCACCAATTTTATCGCTAGGTCCTTGATCAGCATAAATTGCCAAGATTTCCTGTCCTTGCCAACGAACAAGAGCTAAGTCTCCTAGCTTACAAGTTACACCGGAGACTGAAGCAAAATTTCCGGGTAAAACATAATAGGGAATGGTTTCTGCATTGACATACTCAGCATCTCCTCGCCAACCTTTGCTCTTGCGGAGAGATGTTGGCAGTTGACCATATTTGGGATCAATAGTCCGTGCGCGAGGTGAACCATCAGCATCCGTATCCATATCAGCTTTGATGTAAACAGCACCGTTACTGAGTATCTTGATGCGTGATTGAGAGGGTTGATAGGAATGGGAAATGCTCCTTCCTGCTTGTATAGCAGCAAGAATTTTATCTGACCATAACTGAGACATATTGATTTCCTCCCAAGGATAAAAGATAATTTTAGTTTGACATTAAAAACCGACTAGATTTACTCGCATTTAAAATATCTACCTTCTTTATCTTCAGACTTTTGTTTACACCAATCGTTAAAATTAATTAAGTAGGTGGGTGGAATTAAATATAAGATGAACGTAGGTTAAATTGAAGCATGAAACCCAACGCCCGCAAGGATTACGCTACCGCCAACCCATCCTTTTTTCTCTTCATTATTATTCATAATTCATCCCCTCTGTCTTACTACTTAATTTCAGAACACTTACACCACCTTATAAGTTTGATGGCTCTCTTGATTACTGCGGACAAAATGTTCTACCATAATAAACAAGAGAGCCGCTTTGATTATGCAGGTTGCAGTTCAGCAATAACCGTTGACGCAATCGCATAAGCCGCTTCGGTAGATAGTTTTTCGGCTTCTGCTCGTGTATCAATGGCATCTAAAAAGTAACTCTCACACAGAACACAAATCGGACAATTCGTGTCTTCAGACTCAGAGAGAACGGTTACACCATTTTCCATTACACCAAAATCCCTTTGTCCAATTGCATTAGCAACCGAAGTCGAAAGTTTTTTGGCAAAAGCGATCGATTTTGGTTTAGCTTTGGTTGGGTGAACCATTACACAAGTGTAGTGAGGTTTTCTGTCCGTAGCATTGTGATGCAAACTGAGAAACATGGAATGATCTGCGGCTTTTTGTCCGATCAGATCGCGCGGATCGCTTGCTGGATCGAAAATCTCGGCTGAAATGCTTGCTTTATCTAGTTCCGCTTTCACGATCTTGGCTTGCAAAAGATTCATCTCATATTCAGGAGTCCCATCTTTTGCATCAGTACCTGAATGGATGGGGGAATGACCAGGATCAATTAAAACAGAAGCTGGACGAACAGAAGGATGGTCCATAATCTGATTCCAAGTCCGTTCATCTACTATCCCTGTTACTTCCGATTCCCCTAAATGATCCCGTTGGAAATTTTCAACAGCCTGTTTGGTTTTGGGTCCAAAAATCTTGTCAACCCGACCACAGTTAAAGCCAATTTCATTAAGTTTGGCTTGTAATTGTCCAACTTGTAACCCTTGACTGCCTACTTGTAATAACATAAACTTGTCTCCTCCAATCTCTCGTAAAAGTTTTTGTGCTTCTGGATAGCATCGATTTATGATCTAGTCTGCATACCCTAAAAAATTCAACAAACGGTGAGTTTTCCCAGCGTCCCCCCTATTCTGAAAAAACTCACCAGAAGCCTTTATTTTGCCCCTCACACCTTATCGAATCGGTCTCCTATCCGAACTGTCCCGTATCGATCCATTCACTCTTGATTAGCGACCACCAATCAGTTGCCAGACCATCGAGGACGTACTTGTAGGGCAGCCAGCCGTAGCCAGCGCTTCCCCAGCCAGTCCCCCAGGAGTTGCGAATCAGCAAGGCACCAGTGGTTTCAATGCCACCCGCATTAGTGTTCTTGATCTTGAGGTTGTCGTCGTAACCAACTGCGTCAATGGCGTGACCGCCGAGAACTCTCTCGCCCCGAGTCGGGTAAGGAATCTTGCCGGTCGTGTTGCCCTGACTGATAGAACTGTAAACAGTAAAGCCAAACATTGAGGGCAGCCCATTTGCCAAGTAGGTTTTAATCTGAGTTAATAGGTTGCTCCGTGTCGTTCCTGGGGGGTCGAGGCGGTAGTAGGAAATCGCCTGATAGCTTTGGCCAAAAGCGTAGCAGAATGCCGACGGCTCTTTGTCAAAATCAGCGATATTGTAGGGATAGTACTCTTCTGGTGGTACGCCAAACAAGGTGAGGGCGTACATTGTTGAGCGCAAGAAGGCTCCCGTATCTCCCGTCCATTTGAGCAAGTTGCGCGTCACTTTGTAGAGGAAGAGTCTGGAAGCATCGAGGTGTTTGCCAAAAGCTCGCCGCTCAAAATACTCCACCAGTCCGACCCCGGCGTGGGCCGTACAAGAACCGATAGTTTTTTGATCCTCGATGGGGGAACACCACGGCCTCAAGTCCACGCTGGTTGGCAGCGCTGCTGGGGCAGATGTCGTTGCTCCCACTTTGGCGAGCATTTGCTTGACAGATGGCTGTCCCAAAGCTTGCAGTTTGGATGGTACGCGTTCAGATTGAAAAGTGACATCACGAATATCGGGATAGTCGGGCAACCATCCCATTGCGGGAATTACAAATGTTTCACTCATTTTTCCTTTCCTCCTAAGTCGTTACTCACTAGCCCTTGACTATCTGAGAAGCCTTTACTCCCGGACTTGGAGCGTGACAGTAAATCGTTCGACAATTGACGACTCTCCCTGCCACTCTCGCCAGAGCTTAAGCTTTAGTTGGCCTATCCCAGCCCGTTGCGCTTTAAAGGTCAGGACTCTCTGACCGCCCCCGCCGACTTTCGACTCCCTGGCAGGTAGATACTCAGAGGACTGCAGCTCCACTAAATCGCTCCCGACACCATCGACCGCCCACTGAAAGCCGGTAGTGGGATTCTCGTCGAGGGACAGTAGCAGCAGGTCATTGACCTGCATGGTGATGGATTTGCCGTTGTCAGCGCGAGTAAGGGTTAGCATTGTATCTTGACCGTTCCCTCCTTTCGGGTTCCACTCTGTCGCCCCACAGCCTTGGAAAAAGACCGGGGAAAGCACGAGGATTAGAGTTTTGACATCCTCGCCGCCCTAAAAGTGCGGCGATTCCTAAACCTCACGATTTAAGTTTCTGCTTCCACCACCGTCGCATACCACAGTTAAAAAACCATGTACTGTCTTACACAGAGTCC
>NZ_SFBO01000069.1:0-6420 GCF_007095705.1 Microcystis sp. Msp_OC_L_20101000_S702 | reverse complement strand
GGAAAGAGCCGTAAACTTGATTAACAATCGTCCTCGAAAATGTCTTGACTATCGTACCCCGAATGAGGTATTCTATAAAGGTAGATCAGACAGTGATGCAATTCAGACTTGAATTGGCCGTATATCAGCGAAAGACTGAGTTTTATGAGATTAAGACAGCATCATACAATCCGCTATGAATCGATGATTTATGAGAGAGTAAAAAATTCTAGTATCGAAGAAATAAGTCGAGAAGAAGGGTTAGGATGGGAAGAAGTTGAGTTAATATTTAATCACTGTGCTAAAGAACTAGAAAAGGAAGAGTGGGAAGCACCAGAACGAATAAGCCTAGATGAATTTAGTAACTTAAAAGGACATAAAGAATTCATAACAACGGTCGTAGATCTGGACAAGAAAATTTGACTAGATGTGATTAAAGGACATAAGCAAATGGACGTTTTTAACCCTTTCAATGGCTCGAAAACCCAGACCATTAACATACATTTTAAGACATTCCCGTTTCATTTCTTCAAAAATAACCTCTCTGGGGTTCATAAACCTCTGTAAATTGTCTTCCACAGTTCACACAAATATAGTTCTGTTTTCCTTTTTTATGACCATTTTTATTGATATGATCGGATTAACATTCAGGACATTGCATAATTTCTGCGCTTGATAAGGGTTATTCTTGGTAGCTTGCCTTCTCCCTTAATCATACCCTAAATCAGCAACGCCAACCGAGGTTTTACCGAAGGAATGAAACAAAGGCCAAAAGCGAAAATCTGCTACATCTGGTTTTTCAAGTTCCCTGCCAGTATTGCGTCCGCTGCCTGCTGCGTGAATAGGGCGTAAAGCAGTCAGGGTGCATAAGCTGTCAGGGACAAGAGGAGTCGCCTGACTAACAGAGGAGAGAGCCGCTGAATATCCTCTAACAACTGGCAACTCAATGTCTGACACCGGGTAGGCAATTGTTGTCGGTCAGTCGGCATTTTCGGACTCAAGTTAGCTTTCGGAAATAATTTCTACTTCCCGAGGTGGCTGCGGAGCAGCTTTCCTAGTATCGACTTCCGATTTAGCTTCGGCCACGAGATCGTTCCACGATTCGGTCGCTTCGGCAAAGGAACTTTGCAGTTTTTCCGTCGTTTCCATGCCAAATTTAAGGCCACCTTTAATCAAGTCGCGACCAGAATCTGAGATGGATTTACCTAGTTCAGGGTTGACAGCCGCCCCGACGATGGGAGCAACAACTAAGACAGCTACAGCCCCAGCGCCCAATAATAGTAACTCTTCCATGATTACCTTGCTATTTGATCACTTCTAGGGTATCAAAAAACCCTTTAGTCTAAAAGGTCAAACTGAATTAATTTGGTTTAAAGTTGAACTTAGCAATGTTTGACCATCCCGATCGGTAGAGAAAGCAAGAAAAGAAAATGACTCCAGCACTCGCAACCCTTGAATTAAACCTTCAGTCTAACGTAAGCAACGCTCAAGTCCTGCCGGTCGCAACGCGCTCGCTACGCGAGATCGCCCACCAGCCAAAAATTGACTGCCAAGTGCTGCACTCGCTGCCGGGGCGCCTTCGCCTGGGCATCCCCAAACTGGCTGGAGATACCACATATACCGAGAAACTGACTTATGCCCTCCAGTCCCTCCCTTGGATTGGGGAAGTCCGCATCAACCAGGCGGCAAGTTGCGCGATCATCAACTATCAGAGTCACCCTGGTTCGGAGTCCGAACAGCAGGCGGCAATTTTAGCAATCGTTCAAGAGGCAGATTCCCTCGCCCTCTTGCCAACTGCCGCTCTAGAAGCCGTAGAAGCCGAGTTAGGGAGTTTTTGGGACCAGTTCTCTGGGGAACTGCAAAACTTTTTGACTGGATATGAGGGAATAGGAAAAGAAATTCTCAAGGCGATCGCCATCGCCAGTTTGATCATAGGAATTGCCGGGGTGATCTTGCCCCTGCTACCAGGAACGCCCTTCTTGCTCCTGTCCCATTTCTGCTTCCTAGCTTGCTCCTAATTAAGATGATTAACGTTGAACAAGTGGGCGGCCAGTGCAACCCAGCCATTCGAGAAAGCGCTCTCCAAATCGTCCATTCCACCCCGGGCCGCCTACGGGTGCGCTTGGCTTGGCTGAGATGTTATCCCTCCTTGCACGAACCCCTGTCCACCTCGATTTTGTCCCTGGCAGCCGTCAGGGAAGTTCGCTTGACTCCAGCGATCAACTCGATCGTCGTCTGCTACGATCCCCAGGGCATAACCGAAAAAGCCTTTCAAGAAAAGTTCTGTCAACTACTCCAACAACTCACTCCCGCCTACTGGCTCACTGCTGTGAGGCCGGTAACTGGTGACACCACTTCGCCCGGGGAAGGAATCCTCTCGGAAGCGACAGTTACTGGAAAAATTCAGGAAGTTGGGGGCAAGCTCATCGGCTCTTCCGTCGGCCGGGTAATGGGATTCGGCGTGGGAGCGGTCGCTGGCGGGGTGCTGTTGGGTCCGTTGGGGTTAATTCCTGGTGCGGGGGTAGGCAGTGCCGTCGGGCGAACAGTTGGCAGCCAGCTAGAGGGCGAAACCGTGCGCTATCTGTCCGGCACAGGAGCGGCAGCGCAACGCTGGCCAGTGCCAGCAAAGAACCCCGCCGAGTCCCTGCAAACCACTCTAGAGCGGGGTGCCACTGAATTGATTGGCGAAACCTTCAACAGGCATGGCCGGCTTTGTGGTGGGTGGCTCTCTGCAAGGAACCGCTAGGCTCTCTTTTTGGGGGAGTCATCGGCGGTGCTATCGGCGGACAAGTCGGAGAGGAATGGTGGTCCTGGCAGCGGGCAGACCTGGAAAAAATCACCCCCCAGGCAGGGGCGTAGTCAACTTGAACGAGTTTTGGACAATTAGTCAATAATGCAGGTTAAACTGTTAGTGAAAATAGCCGATCGAGCGGTATAGAGATAGTAAATTAGTGATTATGGATTTAGAAGCTTTGTTGTTAGGCATCGAGCCAGTGGCGGCACTGGGCGTTGGGGCAGCAGCTCTGGCTCTCGCCCCTCTCATTGGTGCCTTGGGCAATCCAGAGGTAGGAAAGTCTCTAGCAGAGTCCGGCCGCGACCTCACCAAAAGTGGCATTAAATGGGGACTAGAAACGTTTGAGAAGGTGCAAGAAACTGTGGCTGAGGCCAGTGAGTCCTGGAATGATCTGGTAGCAGAAGCCGAGGCAGAAATTAGGACTGCCAAGAGTTCAGCCAAGCCCGAGGCACCCACAGAAGTGGAAATTGCTGAATAATTACCCAACCCGATGGTTCTGGGGTAATCTCAGGAGGATAAAAGTAATGGCCAATCCAGATTCATCAGCCTCAGCAGGGGAACAATTTACTCACAATCCCGCCGATTTCCTAGCTGCTGCGCAGCGTATGGCGAACCAGATGGCAAAGGCGGCAAAAACCGCAGGGGAAGCAGCCGCCCAGCAATGGCAGACAGCAAGCGACTCCGTTCTTGAAGCCGCTAACCCCCTCCTCAAAGCCACCCAAGATACTGGCCAAGCTCTCGTGGAAACGGCCAGGTCGGCGGTCAAACCCTTGGCTGAACAAGCCAATCAAGTCGGGCAAACCGCCCTGCAAAAGGCAACGGCAACCGCAGAGTCCGTCGTCTCAGCCACCGGGCAAATCGCCGGCCAGATCAGCCAAGCAGTGGATCCGGCGACCGTTGGTGGTGCTTTTCTAGGGATGTCGGCGGGACAAGTGGCCGGTGGAATGATCGGCGGGGCGATCGGCTCGGCACTCGGACCGGGGGGGGCGGTTTTGGGCGCTCAAGTGGGTGCTTTTGCTGGCAGCACTACCGGAGCAAAGTTAGGCTATGATGTCACCCACGAAATTGTCCACCCCGAGCCAGACAAGGCTCAGGCGGGAGCAAATCCGATCAAGATCGCAGAACACCTGAGCAAGAAAAGCGGCGAGAAGCTCGGTGAAACCCTGGGGACTGCGGGGGGCGCAATTGTGGGGACGGTCATCGCCGGGCCGGCGGGCGGCATGGTAGGCGCTCTGGCTGGAGAGGTTTTAGGGGGACAGTTAGGAGAAGATACGGCAGTTGCCTTAAATCAACAAGTCGAGCGGCAAGGAAAGCCGTCTCAGGAAGCCTCGCCCGCACAGACAGACGTGAGAGATTGGACGATCAAGACAGGGAGTAGTTTTGTCGGGGAAACAGGAAGTGCTTTGGTCGGAGGGGCGATCGGCAAGTTAGTCGCTGGTGCAGCGGGGGCAGAGATCGGTCGGAGCTTAGGTGCGATCGCTGGCAAGAAAATCGACTGGACATCTCCGCCTCAACCGGGTTCACCTCTTCAAGTACCCCAAGACGGTTAAGAGGACCCCCCCATGTCAGCTAAAAACAAATTTTTGCTCTTGCTGCTGATCTTCGTGCCGATCACTCTTGCTGCTGAGTGGCTGAAGTTATCACCCGTCCTCGTCTTTGTCCTCTCTGCTTTGGCGATCGTTCCCCTAGCGGCCTTCATTGCTGAAGCAACGGAAGTCATTGCCGCCATTATTGGCCCGACCCTAGGCGGTCTGCTCAATGCCACCTTTGGCAATTTAACGGAAATGGTCGTCTCAGTAGTGGCGCTTAGGGCCGGATTAGTCGAGGTGGTCAAGGCGAGTATTTTGGGGGCGATTATTGCCAATTTGCTCTTAGGATTGGGGTTGGCAATGTTGTTAGGAGGCTTGCGCTTCCAACAACAAAATTTTGCGCCAGAAATTGCTCGCCTCAATGCCTCTTCCTTGCTGCTTTCTGTGTTAGTTTTGCTGACTCCCAGTGCCATTCACTTTACTTCCGACGGTTTGCCGAAAGCTGCCATCCAAAACTTTTCCTATGCGGCTGCCATTTTGTTGCTAATTTTTTATGGATTGAGCCTCATTTTCTCCCTTAAGTCTCAGCAAGATGTGAAAAGATTAAATGGGCTAGAAGCGAGAGAAAATCAGCCTCAGCCAGTCAGCGGTCGCAACGCGCTCGCTACGCGAGACCGCGGCTTGGCAAAATTTGGAAAACCCGTCACAATTCTGCTCATCTGTACCGTTGCTCTAGTGGTCATTTCAGAAATTCTGGTGGGGAATCTAGAAGAGACGGTAAAAGTATTAGGCTGGACCGAGCTATTTACAGGTATTATTTTACTGCCCCTATTTGGCGGAGTCGTGGAATACATTACTTGCGTGACAACCGCCCTCAAAAATAAGATGGATTTAACGGTGGCGGTATCTATTGGCTCGACTTTGCAGGTGGTTTTATTTGTGGCTCCACTTTTAGTTCTAGTGAGCCTATTCTTCCCGACTCCTCTCTCCCTAGAATTTAACGTTTTTGGTATGTTTGCGGCTACGGCGGCAGTTCTCATCACCAGTTCTATCAGTTCCGATGGCCAGTCTAATTGGCTAGAAGGAGTTTTATTGTTAATTTTATATGCCGTTTTAGGTACAGCTTTTTATTTGCATCCTTAGATTTCATCCCTGTTATGATTAATTCTTTAATTGGTTCGGTGATAGGGGGATTACTCTTGATTGCTCTTCCCGTTCAAGCCTCGCCTAAGTTAAGAGTCGGTGTCTATGTTTCACCGCCTTATGTCATAGAAAATCAAGTGTTAACTGTCAATGATATTTCCTCCCCAAATAAACCTTCGCCTTCTCCAAAATCTTCCGCCTACCAACCGAAAAGCACAACGAAGTTTGATGGGATTAGTATTGAGATTTGGCAGAGAATGGCCACTTCAGAAAATTTAGAATACGAGTATTATATAGTTAAGGAAGTTGATACAGGTATTAATCAAGTTGCTAATGGCACCCTCGATTTGCTCGTCGGACCAATCTCAATTACGCCAGAACGCCTGAAAAAAGTTGCTTTTACTCAGCCTTACTATAGCTCCTATCTTGCCCTACTCGTTCCTAGCCATGCCCCCAACCTCTGGCAGTTGATTCATCCCTTCTTGCAACGAGCAGCGCTTCTAACGGTGCTAGGACTTATACTGTTGTTGTTTTTAGTAGCTAATATCATCTGGTTTGTTGAACATAAGCGCAATCCCGAACAGTTTCCCAAAAATTATTTTAAGGGGGTGCGAGAAGCCTTCTGGTTTGTGTCAGTTACCACAACAACAGTCGGCTATGGTGATAAAGTTCCAGTGACTGGAACTGGCAGGTTTATTACTTATTTATGGATGTGGATTTCCCTGGCGATTACCTCTTCAATTACGGCAGGTTTGGTGACAACCTTTACCCTAGCATTGACCCAGCAACCTGCTAAAGAGTTGAGCAATCTTCAGGATTTACAAAATAAAAAAGTTGCCCTATTGGCAGGAAGTTCTTATTTCTGGACTTCCCCGTTGACAAAAGGCCATAACCTGTGCTGTAGAAGGGATTAAGAGAATTTCCGCCGCCCCGTTACTGGGTACAAATCAGGGAAACTCCCAATAAATCTAACGC
>NZ_SFBO01000068.1:0-12385 GCF_007095705.1 Microcystis sp. Msp_OC_L_20101000_S702 | reverse complement strand
TTAGGATAAGTTATGACTTAAAAATTAATCAACAACTAAAGCTTATGCTTGTAGCTAAGTGAAATCATTGATTAAGAGACCTGTACTTTTCAATGACTTTTTCAGCAAACCCTAATTAGGGTTTGCGGCAAAAAGTACGGGCGAAGCATTCGGATAGAAAATCTGATGAAGACGCAAGGTTTGGAAGCACGATTCTCTCAAAATCTTGCAGCTGTTTCGCGAGAAAAACCACAAAACCCTTACCTTGCCTAAATTTCACATTTATTCAGCAAGCCCTAATTAAATTAAAGATAGATTTTAGGTTCGATCCCCTTAATCAGGGGGGTTGACAATTGTTAACACCTACCTACTTATTTTTTGCCTCTTGCCTGACTGGGAGTCGCAAGTCTAAGCTAAGGATAGCGTGCGAAACGTTTAGGCATGAAATAGGGAGCCAAATGCCTGAAATAACCGCCTAGTAAGGTCTTCAGTCCCCCGACTGAATCTAAGAGGTCAACCCAGACCAACCTTATAACTGTTTATATGTCCCGACGTTTAGTATCATCCGATACCAAACTAGGCAAGGGGACTCAAGGTCAATACACTTTGTAACAATTATTTACAATTGCTACAAAGGTGAGAGTAACGGCGATAGCCACCCCCAGACTCAGAAGTCACAACTCTGGGACTGAAGCGGGGAACGGAAGGCTCCTAGATGTAACCTAACATCCGAATCGAGACCACTGCCAACCATCCATGATTAGGTGTGAACCGAATGTCCGACCTGAACCATCGTAATTAGCTAGTAGTGAAATAGGTTGACTACACTGCGTTCAAAAAGAACAAGGGGAAGAGTAAGGAAATACTAACACCAATTACACAGACCTTTAAAGTACCCCGGTGGAGAGGACAAATCTAAAGATGGAATGCCCATATAAACGGAACGTTATAAACCCTTTTAGGCTCTGAGTATCGGTCGAAATACCCAGTAGTGATAAGTGTAAGCGCAAGCCTTTAAGGGTGTGAGATGTAACCAAAAGCCAACGCCTGACAGTAATAGTCAGGATATGCTAACAGGTTACGGTTTGATTGTAAGGATAGAGTCTAGTAGGAGTCTATATGACGAAATCGAGAGAAGGTAAAGGGTTCGGGAAACCGAAAACCACTAAGACTACGAATGTATGGAAAGCTATCAATTGGGCGAAAATCCAAAGATATGTTTTCAAGCTCCAAAAGAGAATATACCAAGCGGCTAAATCGGGACAAGAAGCAAAGGTTAGAAGGTTGCAACGTCTTTTGGTGAAATCATACTACGCTCGTCTATTGGCAGTTCGCAAAGTAACCCAAGATAATCAAGGAAAGAAAACAGCAGGAGTCGATGGAGTGATAGCAATATCCCCAGAACAAAGGCTAAATCTAACCGAGGAAATCAAAGGAACACTCAAAGCAAAACCGCTAAGAAGAGTATGGATTCCTAAACCCGGCAGGGACGAAAAACGCCCATTAGGAATACCAACCATCAAAGACAGAGCTAGACAAGCGTTGATTAAATCGGCACTTGAGCCAGAATGGGAATCAAAAATGGAAGGAACCAGCTATGGATTCCGACCAGGAAGGTCTGCCCATGATGCAATATCGAGGATATACCTCACCATTAATCAAGGTAGCTACTTTGTATTAGATGCCGATATTGCCAAGTGCTTTGACCGAATTAATCACAACTTTTTACTGTCAAAAATTCATTGTCCAAGCTCCCTGAAAAGAGACATTAAACAATGGCTTAAAGCAGGAGTATTGGATAACGGCGTATTTGAAGAAACAGAAACAGGAACACCACAAGGAGGGGTAATAAGTCCATTACTAGCCAACATCGCACTGGATGGAATGGCAAGGTTAATTGAAACACTTTTTCCCAAAAAGAGTTTTATCCAAGCTGTCCCAATAAGATACGCCGATGATTTTGTAGTAATTTCTCCATCACTCGAAATCATTGAACAGTGCAAAACTGCTATTTCCGAATGGTTAAAACCTATTGGACTAGAACTCAAACCAGAAAAGACCAGAGTGTGTCATACACTCAACCCCATTGAGTACAATGGGAAAACGGAAGAACCCGGTTTTGATTTTCTGGGGTTCAATATCAGGCAATATCCGGTAGGAAAATACAAATCTGGGAAAATAGGAGGGGGAAGACGATTAATTGGTCACAAAACCCACATTAAACCCAGCCAAAAAGCAGTTAAAGCCCACACAGAAGCGATTAAAGGTGTCATCAAAAAACACAAAACAACACCTCAATCAGCCCTGATTAGTCAATTAAACCCAATCATTAGAGGTTGGGCTAACTACTACTCAGGAGTAGTATCTATGGATACCTTCAATAAACTAGACAATACAATCTGGTTAATGTTAAGGGCATGGACAGTATCAAGATGTGATAAAGCGAACTACAAAAAGCTGAGTAACTATTTCAGACCGGGTACAATTAAACTCAGCAACGGGAAAGAAAGACAAGAATCTTGGTTATTTCAAACCAAAGACGGTCTTCATTTATGGAAACATAACTGGACACCAATCGTCAGACACACCCTAGTACGCCCCGACGCTTCACCATACGACGGAAATTGGACTTACTGGGCGACCAGACGAGGACAAGCAATCGACACACCGACAAGAGTAGCCAAACTACTTAAGAAGCAACAAGGCAAGTGTAGCCGATGTGGGCAGTATTTCACCCCATCGGATTTAATTGAAGTTGACCACATTCACCCTCTCAGCCTAGGCGGAAAGGATGAATATAAGAACCTTCAATTACTACACCGCCACTGTCACGATGATAAATCGGCATCTGATGGAAGCCTAAACCCATCTGGTTTGACAAATTCAGAAGTCAAACTAGATAATACAAGGTTAATCAAAGGAAGTCAAGCCGTATCCTTAACAAGGGAATAGTCAAACTAGGAGCCGTGTGATGCGAAAGTATCACGCACGGTTCTGAATGGGAGGGGAGGTCGGTGACGACCTTCTCGACCCCTAATCGGCCAACCCGTACCGACCACCGGATAACTGATAGAATGAACGATTCTAACGCTAATGCTCCCGCTCAATCCTCAGAAGAGACAATAGATGAAACCAATTGGGTAGATCTCGGGGAAGAAGGGAAACCCCTAGATAAACCCACTGCTAAACCTATCCAACCATCTCCCCTCAAGTCTATCTCTACCCTGATCACGGTGGAGACGGCTTTTTTGGCCAGTGCTACCAGTTTAATCTGGTTAATTGATTATTATTTTCCCCTCGGACCGTTATTAAGGGTTTTCTTCCCGATTCCTGTCGCTTTAGCCTATTTACGTTGGGGCGCTCGCTGTGCTTGGATGACAGCATTAGTTTCTAGTTTACTTTTGTCGGTGTTGATGGGACCGACTCGCAGTATTGTCTTTTTGATTCCCCACGGCTTGATGGGGGTACAATTGGGGCTATGCTGGCGCCGGGGTGCGCGCTGGGAATTTTCTATCTTGACTGGGGGACTGTTGGGGGCTTTTGGTTTATTCTTTCGTTTTTGGCTGTTTTCAATTCTTTTAGGCGAAAATCTCTGGTTATATGTGATTACCCAAGCGACTAATTTTATTGATTGGATTTTCACCCAGTTAGGGATTCTCGCTAAACCGACGCTGCTGCAAGTGCAATCGATAGCAGTTGTGGGCATATTTGTCAATAGTTTATTATACTTATTTGCCGTGCATTTAGTGGCGTTATTAGTTCTTGATCGCCTCGGTAATCCGATTCCTCGTCCGCCCAAATGGGTGCAGGTCATACTAGATTATGAGTAATTATTTAGGGACTTGCGCTTTGATAATCTACCTTTTGGGCGAACGCAGTTCGCCCCTACATTGTGGACAAAATCCGTTACTGTAGGGGCGCAATGCTTGCGCCCTCCGAGCGTTCAGGTTTGCTGATCACTCTAAGTAGGGGGAGAGCCTTCGAGCGCCTCCGCAGCTAAGGGACTTGCGCTTTGATAATATGCCATCTGGCCGGTCTGATTCTTCTACAGAGCGATTTTCTGGCTGGGATATTATTCCCACGCAAGTCCCTTAGTGCTTTATGGTCAGTATCTCCAGTCAACTGTTAATCGATCATTTTTCCCCGATTATCGTCTTGTCAGAGAGTGACCGAGTGAGTTATAGTCGTCTATAAGACTCGATTAAAGCATTTCTTAAAAGAATCGTGGTTTTTGGAAAATCGAAAAGTGCGCTATTTTCCCTTCCACAGAAACCTGTTGCCGAGGGGAGTAACTCAAAAACTCCTTTTTTCCTAGATTCTGATAGACAGAACCGGCGGAAACGGATAAAAAATGCTGTTATCGAGCAAGACTCAGGGATTAATTGAAAATCTCGTCTCCTGGCTGTGCTTGTCCAATTGTGGGTCAAGCCGGCACTTGCCAAACAGACTTAACAACTGAAACCAAGACTCAGTTCCCACGTCTGGGGGGCAGATGAATATCAAGATGAGGCTTTAACGATGCGGACTCATCTTCTTAGAACTTTCTTAACAAGACCAGATTTCCGGAAGTAGCCTCAAAGCATAGACAAATAGCCCATGGTCCGTCGCTTTTGAAACCGAAAGATTGAGGAAATTGAATGCCAAAACAAATAATCATAGCCGAACAACACCATATAGCGGCTGTTTTTTGGGAAGATCAAATTCAGGAATTAGTTGTAGCCACAGGTAATCAACAGGTGGCCGACATCTATCTAGGATTAGTAGAAAACGTCATCCCCGGGATAGATGCAGCCTTCGTCAATATTGGCGATGCGGAACGCAATGGCTTTATCCATGTCACCGACCTGGGTCCCCTAAGACTGAAAAAAACCGCCGGTGCTATCACGGAATTACTGGCCCCCCAGCAAAAAGTGCTGGTACAGGTAATGAAAGAACCCACTGGCAATAAAGGACCGCGACTAACGGGAAATGTCACTCTCCCCGGTCGTTATCTGGTATTGATGCCCAATGGTCGCGGGGTGAATCTTTCCCGTCGCATCCGCAGTGAAGACGAGCGCTCCCGTTTACGAGCTTTAGGGATTTTGGTCAAACCGGCGGGGATGGGGTTGCTGGTACGCACCGAGGCCGAAGGCAAAGCGGAAGAAGCGATTATCGAGGATTTGGAATTTCTGCAAAAACAGTGGGAGAGCATCCAACAGATGGCCGTCAGCAGCCGCGCCCCGGCCCTGCTTAACCGCGATGATGACTTTATTCAAAGGGTTTTGCGGGATATGTACAGTGCCGATGTCAATCGCATTGTTGTGGATAACCCGATGGCGGTAAAACGAGTTAAACAGCAATTGACGAACTGGGGCGGCGGCAAAGCTCTCGAAGGGGTTTATATCGACTCCCATCGGGAAACCCAGCCAATTCTCGACTATTTCCGGGTTAACGCCGCCATTCGCGAGGCCCTGAAACCCCGGGTTGATTTACCCTCCGGCGGCTACATTATCATCGAACCGACGGAAGCTTTAACGGTAATTGATGTTAACTCCGGTTCCTTTACCCGTTCGGCCACGGCCCGGGAAACCGTACTCTGGACTAATAGCGAGGCTGCCACAGAAATCGCTCGACAACTGCGCTTGAGAAATATCGGCGGTGTGGTGGTGGTGGACTTCATCGATATGGATTCCCGTCGCGACCAGTTGAAACTGCTGGAATTGTTTAATAAAGCCCTGAAAAGCGATAAAGCCCGGCCCCAGATTGCCCAATTATCGGAATTGGGGTTAGTGGAATTAACTCGTAAGCGTCAGGGGAAAAACATTTATGAATTATTCGGCAAAACCTGTGACCATTGCGGCGGACTGGGCCATTTAGCCCATCTACCCGGAGAAGGCAACGCCATCGCCCTAGAAACCCCCACCCTTAGCCGCGCGGAAAAAGAAACCCTTGTCATCGCCACGACTAATACAAAAGTTCTACCCGATAAGAGCGCTCCTAGCGTTGCGGCGGCCGAACCCTATCTAGAAGTTTTCTCCGAATTTGAGGCCGAAGAAAACGCCCAAGAGATGGATCTTTCCTTCCATCCCAACTATCAAGAACAGGTTAATAATTCTCGTCGTCGCCGTCGCCGTCGTCCCTCGGAACTGTTACTCAAAGAGGAACGGGGCGAAAAAGCCTCTACTAACGGTGTTAACAACGAAATCGAGCCGGAATCAGAACCCCAACGCCTTGAGGAAAAACGAGAACGCCCCGCCCGTCTCTCGAAACGAGGAGAAGATGCCAGTGCTGGCAAAAATATCCCCGTCACCGAACGGGAGCGGGTTTCCGTGGAAATGACCCCCGTAGAACAGGAAGTTTATTCTTTAATGGGCATTTCTCCCCTGATTCTCGTGGATAAGGAGTTTAAAGACCCGAAATCGGTGATTGTTTCCGTGAAACTGCCAGGGGAAAGGGAAGCGGAAAACCCAGAAACGGCTGCCACTCCTGAAATATCCTTGACTCCTACCCTAGAAGCCGAGGACACAGCCGCCACCGCCCCCATAGAGGCGACGGAAACTGGCGAGGAAGCCGAAAATCGTTACTTGGTGCGCCGTCGTCGTCGTTCCACCACTAGCGAAGTTAGTCAGGAAATCAACCAAGAAGCTAGTCCGCCAGCGAGTTTTACGCCCGAACCGATTGCGCCCGAAACTCCAGTTTTTCTCGGCGAAGTCATTCCTTTAGAAACCCCGGTGAGCGCCGAGGTGACGGAGGAGCCACAAGTAGAGGCTGAAACTGCGGTGCTGCGTCGTCGTCGTCGTCGTTCCTCCGCCACTGTCGATGAGTCATGAGCGCAGAACCCTTAATTGCTGGTGTCGATGAAGTGGGGCGCGGGGCTTTATTTGGCCCCGTGGTGGCGGCCGTAGTGGTCACTGTCCCTTCTGGTTTTCCGCAGCTGTGGGAGTTGGGGGTGAAGGATAGTAAGCAACTTAGCCCCCAAAAACGGCAAAAATTGAGCCAGCAAATACAACGGGATTTTGTTTGTCGCATCGGTTATGCTACGGTGAAAGAGATCGATCGCTTGAATATTCTTCATGCCTCTCTACTGGCAATGAGCAGAGCTATCGGGAAATTACCCCTTTCCCCCAGTCTCTGTTTGATCGATGGCAAGCACATTATTAAAGATTTGTCAATCCCCCAAAAGGCGGTAATTCAGGGAGACCAACAATCGCCGGTAATTGCGGCGGCTAGTATCGTGGCCAAAGTCTGGCGCGATGACTTAATTGCTCGTTGGCACGGACGCTATCACGATTATGGCCTCCCTCGTCACAAGGGTTATGGCACTGCTCAACACCTAGAAGCGATTGGCAACCATGGACTTACTTCTCAGCACCGGCTCTCTTTTAGTCCCTGTCAACAAATCCGCGTCAGTCCCCACCCAAGGACGGAGTGGGGTGGGGATGGCGATTGAGGGGTTTACTCACTGAGAACTGATGCCAGGGCCTGACGGGCAATTTTTGTGACGTAGAGGGTGACGGCAACGGTAGCGATAAAACCAATAAGGCGAATAGTCCATAGTAAAACTGGGTTAGTGGCTGGTGCCGAGGTCCCGATAGTGGCAAGACTGCCCGCTAAAGAGCCAATATAGACATACATTATTGTCCCCGGAATCATGCCCGCGCAACCTATTAGATAATCTTTCAGAGAAACCCCGGTGACACCATAGGCATAATTGAGCAGAGTAAAGGGAAATATGGGAGATAAACGGGTTAAAAGCACTATTTTTAAACCTTCTTTCCCCACAGCTTCATCGATAGCTTGAAATTTATTATTACCTTGAATTTTTTCCGCCACCCACCCCCTAGCCAGATAACGTCCCACCAAAAAAGCGGCAGTAGCGCCGATAGTTGCCCCGATAAAGACGTAAAAAGAGCCTAAAACTACGCCAAAAACTACACCAGCCCCTAAAGTCAGGATTGAACCGGGAAAAAAGGCCACAGTAGCTAGAATATAGATAATTATAAACGAGATCGCTCCCACAGACCCCAAACTATCCACCCAAGTCAAGGCATTGAAAAGAATAGTTTGAGGATTAAAACCAGTGGAGGCACTGGATTCAACAGCAAAAGCGGGGGGAGTAGTCAGGAGAAAAACAAGGCTAAATGTAGTTAATAACAGCAAATGCCTGATAATCACAGTTTTTTCCGAGGGCAAAAACTTGGAAATAATCATAAAAAGTCCCTATAAGGAATGAAAAAAAAGAGATTGAACTACAGAAGCGAATTAAATAGAACTGGGGCTATTCTACCCCGATTATCATTGTTTAGACCAGAAAGCCAATCCTAAAAATTCCCAGAAAATCCCAGTCTTTCTGAGAAGATAAGACAAGCAACAGCCGGGTAATTTTTGCCGTTTACTTGATATTACACCTTGCCGTCTCTGGGGAAAAAATGTCACAATTAGAAATAATTAGCATTGGATATAGCAATTAATCTATGAAAATCATCCCCAAGGTCAAAGCCCCTACCTTCCTGCAAATGGCACAATGGATCATTAATCCCGTAGCTTTTATGGAAAATGCCGCCCGCAAGCATGGCGATATTTTCAGCACAAAAGTTGGTTTAACTGTAGATAATTTTATCTTTGTCAGTAGTCCTTCGGCCCTACAACAAATTTTAACTAATGACCGTAAAAAATTTTCGGCACCGGGGGAAGCCAATCGGATTATTGCCCCGATTATTGGTGATTATTCCGTCATCATGTTAGACGGAGACATCCACAAAAAACGCCGTCAGCTTTTATTGCCACCTTTTCACGGGGAAAGAATGCGTTTCTACGGCGATTTAATCCGCGATATTACCCTAAGAGTAATGGCAGAATTGCCCGAAAATCAACCTTTTAAGGCCCGTTCAGCGACCACAGCGATTGCTTTACAAGTAATTATGGAGGCAGTTTTTGGAATTAGTCAAGGGGAACGTTATCAAACCCTGAAAAAAATTCTGGCTGAAATGCTCGATATTTTTAACTCTCCGGTGATGGTTTCTTTGTTATTTTTCCCAATTTTGCAGGCTGATTTGGGTGCTTGGAGTCCCTGGGGAAAATACCAGCGTTCCCAAGCAAAAATTGATGATATTATCTATACAGAAATTGCCGAAAGAAAAGCTAATCCTAACCCCAATCGTAGTGATATTTTATCACTACTGATGTCGGCCCGGGATGAAGAAGGCAACCCGATGAGCGATAAGGAATTGCGCGATGAATTGATGACCTTATTATTCGCAGGTCATGAAACCACTGCCACCGCTATATCTTGGGTGCTCTACTGGACTCATCGCTATCCAGAAATTAAAGCAAAAATTCTCAAAGAAATAGCCACTTTAGGAGATAATCCTAACCCCATTGATATAACTCGATTACCCTATCTTTCGGCGGTTTGTTCGGAAACTTTACGCATTCATCCCGTGGCAATGTTAACTTTTCCGCGAGCAGTGGAAGAACCGGTAGAACTAGATGGTTATCCTTTAGAAAAAGGGACAATTATTATGGGTTGTATTTATCTAGCTCACCACCGCGAGCAAACCTTCCCCGATTCCCATACTTTTAAACCAGAACGCTTTTTAGAAAAACAATTCACCCCCTACGAATATATGCCTTTTGGTGGTGGAGCGCGTCGTTGTATCGGGGAAGTTTTAGCTATCTACGAGATGAAAATCGCTATCGCCACAATTTTGGCCAATTATCAGTTAACTCTAGTTAATAATACCCCTGAAAAACCCAGTCGCCGCGGTGTCACCCTTGCTCCCTCGCGAGGAGTTCCCATGGTCTTAAAAGGACGACGGGAACCTCTGGTGACTGCCCCCATGCTCGCCGAAATTTCTTAAAAAAACTGACAAAATATTGTACAATCAGAGTTGTGGTATCCCATGTCATAACTCTGCTTTTTTGTCAATAAAATTGGGGATAATTATGGTCTTAATTCGTTTAGCTAAATCTTGGCAAATTTCCGAAAATGAAGTTACTTCTGAAAGTGTTTATTTTAAACGTCGTCGCTTTTTACAGGGGTTAATCGGGGCAGGAATTGCGGGGAGTTCCCTATTATTAACTTCTTGTGGTAAATCCTCCTCCTCGGAAGCTTTAGAAAAAAGTTTGCAATTACCTAAAATTGAAGGGTTCAGCAAAAATCCGCAGTTTTCAACGGTAAATCGGCCCGTAGTTGCCGAAACTGTAGCGGGGAAATATAACAATTTTTATGAGTTCGGAGGGGGGAAAAATATCTGGTTAAAAGCGCAGAAACTACCGACGAATCCCTGGACGGTAGAAGTGGGAGGATTGGTAAAAAATCCCCAAACCTACGATATAGATACTATTAAAAAAACCTTTCCTCTCGAAGAAAGAATCTATCGTTTTCGTTGTGTGGAAGCTTGGTCAATGGTGTTACCTTGGCTTGGTTTTCCCATGGGTGCTTTAATCGCAGCGGTGGAACCAAAACTGGAAGCTAAATTCGTCCGTTTCACCTCCTTTTATGATCCCGAAATTACTAAGGGGCCAGGATTACATTTAGGAGCCTTACCCTGGCCCTATACAGAAGGTTTAAGAATTGAAGAAATGGCCAACGAATTAGCTTTCTTTGCTGTGGGAATTTTCGGACATGATTTACCAAAACAACACGGCGCACCCTTGCGAATGGTTATTCCTTGGAAATACGGTTTTAAAGGAGCAAAATCGATAGTAAAAATTGAATTTACCGCCAAACAACCCGCCACCTACTGGAACACAATTGACGCTCACGAATACGATTTTGAGGCTAATGTAAACCCCAGTAAACCCCATCCCCGTTGGTCGCAAGCAACGGAGAAATTTATCGGCAGTAGAAGTGATTTATCTTGGGAAATTATCGAAACTCTGCCCTATAATGGCTACGGTGAATATGTGGCTAGTTTGTATAGTTAATTTTGATGATTATCCTCGTTTTATTCAGTTTAACTAAGTATCTATGGACAATAAAACTCTGTACGAACAAGACTTTTATCTCTGGATTAGAACTACTATTAATCAACTGCAAGCGAGACAGTTTGAGCGGGTAGATTTAGAGAATTTACTGGAGGAATTAGCAAGTATGGGGAGGAGTGAAAAACGCAAAATTGAAAATCTTTTGATTCAATTGCTGGTACATTTGCTGAAACTAACCTACTGGACAGGAGAAAAAGCTAGAAATGAGGGTCACTGGAAAGGGGAAATTATCAACTTTCGCAGACAAATAATCGAAGAAATTAAAGATAGCCCTAGTTTAAAACCCTATATTCTGGAAATCTTTGAGGAATGCTATCAATTTGCTAGAAAAGAGGCTCAAGTTAGAACTCAATTACCCCTCGATACTTTCCCCGCTATTCCTCTTGGTTCCCTTGAACAAATTCTCGATGAAGATTGGTTTCCCACTAATAACCATGAGTAATATCTAGAGGTCAATTATGGATAATAAAACCATGTACGAACAAGACTTTTATCTCTGGATTATAACTACTATTAATCAACTGCAAGCGAGACAGTTTGAGCGGGTAGATTTAGAGAATTTACTGGAGGAATTAGCAAGTATGGGAAGGAGTGAAAAGCGCACAATTAAAAGTCTGTTAACCCGATTATTAGAACATTTACTTAAACTCAAATATTGGGCGGCAGAAAGAGAGAGAAACAAAGGTCACTGGAAGGGAGAGATTAGAACTTTTCGTCTCGATATATTAGATGAACTTAAAGATAGTCCTAGTCTGAAACCTTATCTTTTGGAAATTTTTGATGAATGTTATCTTTCAGCCCGAAAAAATGCCAGTGACCGCTCTCAATTACCCCTCGATACTTTCCCCGCTATTCCCATTGGTTCCCTTGAACAAATTCTCGATGAAGATTGGTTTCCTGCGGGCGATAATCTGGAAATATAGCCATCAGTTAGACTGCTCCATACTGCTGTAACAAAAAACAACTATCCCCCGATAGTGATCGCTAAAGGTCTAATAATTATAAATTTTTGTCAAGGGGTGCGGTCAGATCGAAGAATCATCGCTAGAATGAGCCTAATTGTCAGAAATTTAGTTAAACAAGGTTTTTGGCAATATGCTAATCTGGCTAACACGCTTTTGGGTGTGATATGGGGAAAAGTTCTGGTGATTGCGCCTAAATGAAGTGTTATACAGAAAATTGACCCATATCGTTACTCCGGAGAGTGTTATGCAGAAAGTTGACCTATAATATGTAGTTATGCCGCAGATCTAGAGGCTCTTATGCGTGAAGGTTTTCTGCATCACCGTGCTACACAGGCAATATTTTGTAAAATTGATGGCGTTGCATAATAGAGATATGAATGGAGGAAATCAAAATGCAATGCCCTGAATGTAAATCTACCCATATCCGTAAAAATGGCATCAATAAACAAGGTAAACAAAATCATATTTGTGTA